>NZ_DBMACH010000007.1:0-204331 GCF_057861365.1 Enterocloster sp. | reverse complement strand
CCATATATTACTATATAATAAAAACAAAAATTTGACAAAAAAATAAGCCTGTTTCAAGGCTTTGCAGTATCCTTTTTAATTTTGATGTGTCAAACTCCCGACAACATACAATTCCCAAATATCTGATATAGCAGTAATCTTTATTTGTTATTGAATGCCAGATTATACCTATTTTTCGTGTATATGATATACTTGTGGTATAATCCATATACTAAATAAGATAAAGGGTGGTACTATGCAGATTTTTGTAGATGCAGATGCTTGTCCGGTGGTTTTCATTGTGGAAGCAGTTGCGAGAAAATATGGGGTGGCGGTAACGCTGTTATGCGATACAAATCACATATTGTATTCTGATTATAGTGAGGTAGTGGTTGTTGGAGCCGGCGCGGATGCTGTAGATTATAAGCTGATCAGTATTTGCCATAAAGGAGACATCGTGGTATCGCAGGATTATGGAGTAGCAGCTATGGCTCTCGGCAAAGGGGCTTATGCGATTCATCAGTCAGGCAAATGGTATACAAATGAAAATATTGACCAGATGCTGATGGAACGGCACTTAAACAAAAAAGCGCGGCGGAGCAGCCAGAAGAATCATATAAAGGGGCCGAGAAAGCGCACCGATGCAGATGATGAAAGATTTTTTCAGTCTATGGAAAAATTGGTATTGATGGCTATGAAAAACTGTTCAGAAGATACAGAGAGAGGGCAGAACGCGTGAATGAGAAATATCAGCTTTATTATTATTGGAATCATGGCATGTGCGATCAGTGTGGAGCACCAATACTGATTTTAAATGAGGCATTAAGCTACGAGGGCAATGATCAGCAGGAATTACAGGCTTTTTTGGATGAGCACGCAGAGTGCCGGTATTTTTCTAATAAAGATGAACAGAAAATTTTTGAAGAAAACGGTGGCTGCAAAAAGTTGGAAGAAACATATAATTACAAGTCACCATATTGGGCCATGCGATCTGTAGGAAGCAAATCCCTGCTGGGTCAGTTTTGCTGCCGCACATGTAGAGAAAAATGGATCCGGGAAAGAGAAGCCGATCATTTGAAAATTTATACATACTTCTGGGAATTGCGAGAGTACGCACTGAAAGTAGCCCCAGAACCATGTGATAATCCATCTGGAATTGTTGTGTTTGATCTGGAGACTACGGGGTTGAACAGTAACGATAATGAAATTTTACAGATCAGTGCGGTTGATGGAAACGGGGATTTACTTCTTAATGAGTATGTCAGACCAGAACTGATCAGGTCATGGCCAGATGCAGAACAGGTGAATGACATCACACCAGAGCGGGTAAAAAACTGTAAGACCATCAGAGAACTGATAGGGAAGATAAAAGGCGTTTTTGCATCAGGGAAAACATGGATTGCGTATAATTGTGATTTCGATCTCGGATTTTTATTCTTTGCAGGTATCGAACCAGGTACGAATACTGAATTAGAAGATGTGATGCTCGATTTTGCCGAAATTTGTGGGAACTATGATAAGCGGTACGGAACCCGACGATGGCAGACGTTAGAAGCGGTCGCCGCACATTTTGGGTATAACTATAAAGCGCATGATTCTTTGGAAGACGCAAGAGCCACACTGTATATTAGGAATAGAATTAAGCGGGAAAAAGAAATATTAGACGAATTGACTGCCCCATTTCAGACGGTGAAAAGACAATAGACTTAGGAGAAATGATACCTTACTTGCAGTGTGAAAATGATACCTCATTTATATCGGAAACAACCCCAAATTTTTCGGCTATCCAAGATGGGTGAAAAATTTGGGGTTTGGTCATTCAAAATGTGCAGTAAAATCAAGAGGATTACTGGACTTTTAATGAGGAAAATGATACCTGATTTATGTAGTAGGGGATCATTTTTTCTGAAATTAAATAGTGAATTGTATGGTGCAGAAAATTGGGGGATAGATTATGCGGAGGGCAGCTATATCTCGAAGCTGCCCTTAATGCAAAAGGCGGATTTGGAAATTATAAGATACCTATTTCTTCCATTTCGTTGCACAATTCTTCGAACGTACCGGTAACATAGTTTTTTGTGGTGCTGATATCGGAATGTCCTAAAATATTTGAGAGCATGACCAAATCATGCGTCTTGTCGTAAAAGGATTTGGCAAAAAAGTGGCGAAGTGCATGGGGATGTGCCTTTCTTTTATCAATGCCGGCATTGGCAGCAATGGTCTGGATCATGTTATAAATATTTTGCCGTTCCAATGGTTTTTTATTTTTATCAGTGAAAATAGGTCCAGATGGGATGTTTTTTTCAATGACATAATCATTAAGCATTTCCTGAAGTTCCCGGATTAATGGAACTTTTCTGTTTTTATTCTTATTTCTAATTGTGATTTCCTGTTGTTGTATGGATTCAACGGTAATAAACTGCAATTCTGAAACACGGATACCAGTTTGTCCGAAGGCGCGGATCATCAGGTTAACCTTTCTTTTTTGAGGTCGACTGCTTTCTTCCAGGAGTTTATGGTAATCTTCCGGGGTAAGAATAGCATAGGTGGCTTTTAATTCTTTCTTTTGAACTTTTTCTAACTGAACAAAACAATCAGCACGGTCCAAAAAGGTCAGAAAAGAATGAATGGAACACAATTTTGAATTTACCGTGGAAACGGCATAATGCTGTTCCAATAGATATTTTTTATAATTCAGGCATTGTTCTTTCGAAATTTCTGCGCCGGACAAAAAAGTTATGAAGTCAGTTACATCAGAAATGTATTTGCTGATTGTATTCTTGGATCGCTCATTTGCTATTAAAAAATCCCGATAAGGTTTCAAATTATCTGGAGAGAAAGAGGGTGTGTCGGTAATGGTATCGGAATTTGTTCTGTCACAGCAATCCAGAGGATCAGCTGCAAAATTCGGGTTTTCTAAGTGGGGCAGAATATTTGGCGTATTCGTTAATTCTGTATAAATGCTGCCAAGTAAGGACTTCAGCATGTCGAGATCTTTTTCTTTAAATTCCGCTTTTATATAGTGCAATAAGGTTTTTTTAATATCAACAGTAGTGGAACTGACTGTATTCATCACATTACTCCATTCATGCGCATTCCGTTTTAATTGGACACTCCGATTATATAGCGAACGTGCGTTTGTGTCAAAGAGCACAAACGCAAAACTTCTTGTTCAGAAAATAAATGAATGGAAGTTTTGCTTTTTTTTGATTTTATAATGGTCGTTTTTTAGGTAAAATGCCTAAACCGGATATGGTATCTAATATTGGAATATTAAAATAATGACATAATCCGATTTATGACATTATTTTACAATTATTTTTTCTTAAAAACAACGCAGATGAAAGTTTTTGACTGTGAGACTATTAATAATTTCGCTTATTTTTAAATATTGTTGATTAAATTATTAAAATTGTTGCTATTTTGTATATCTCCATGGTTTCATAAATCGGATTATGTGAAAAGAAAGCAGGGGGAAACGTGGCATTAGAACATGATACACAGGTGCTGGCAAAGCAGATTTTGGAGGATTTGAAGCCTGAATTGATTCTTCCATCTCCTTATTCCATATGGGATCCCAGCAAAATGAAATTTGAAGTTGCGGGTGTTACAAATCCGCAGTCATTAGCGGAGATGCAGGCGCTATTGGTAAAGAAAGCATTTACCGTTTCTGATATGTATATTTTACGTGTGATCCGAATGCTTGGGCATGCGGATCTGTTATCAATCTGTACAGTGCTGATGGCAGAACGTGAAAAGGAAGAACGAAAAGCCAAGGAGGAAAATCGGCCGACGCGTTGTATTCCGAAATTGGATCGGCGCTCCCTGAAAGAACGCCTTGATATGTTGGCAATGAGTGGTTTGGTTATTGTTGAAAAGTTTCAGATCAATGAAACCGTATACGCATATTTAAAGAGTGCAAAATCAGAAGCACACCAGACCCGGCAGATGTATTCTCTTACTGCCCATGCAACATACGCTTTTCGGACCATGTTGGAGGCGGATCAGCAATTAAGGTTTGATTCAAAAACAATATGGCTTAATGAAATGACAAAAATGGAGCGGGCAAATGCTGGGTTACTTGCGGCGGTTTTTTTGAAGCAGAAGTATATGTCAAAATATATATTTTCTTATCGCCTGAAAAATGTGAAGGGTATAGATGAGTTGCCAGCAATTATTGATTTTAAGAAAGAAGGAGTTATGCCTACTCGCCTGGTGATCTTCGCGGTTAATTTCTATACGAATGAGAGGATCGTAACCGAAAAAGATCATTCGTATTATATAAATTCAAAGATTAGGGGATTTTGTGCAGCTCTGCGTACAGTAATCCATGAAACCACAGGAAATGGATCTGCGTTTGCGGCCATCATATGCGAAGACGCTAAAGGCATACAAAAAGTAATTTCCATGATCCAGAACATTGATGAGCCGCTGATGAAGCATTGCATTTTTACGACAGGGACGGTATTGATATCACGGAGCGCGCTTTCAAAGGCGGATGTCTTGCCAGGATGTTTTGTAGAGCCGGTATTCAACACGGAAAAGGCGCGGTGGCAGATTGTTGGAGCAACAGGTTTTTATTTCCTGGAAGCATAAGAAGGGAGGAAGTGGACTGCCTGGCAGCGGACTTAGGCAGGAAATTAAATGGCAAAAATAATGAAGGACATGGCACAGGAGCAGGCTCTTTTAGAAGTGGCCGACTTGCTTCAGCAGCTTAAAATATTGGATAACAGTACTAAAAATCCGGAATCTTCGCTGAGCTGTACCTATCGCGTTGGAAGTGGACGAATGCAGCGCCTTCCAATTTCTGAAAACTATCTGGTTAGTATGATTGCAACTGTTCAGACTGACTTGCAGAAGAAAATAAATAGCCTTTGTAAAAAATATCGTATTGAACTGGAAGCTGATGAGGCAGCATTGATGGGAACGGGGATGGGAGAGGATATTGAGTAATCCACTTTGCTATAGCCTGCAGTTTCGACTATAGCGGTTAGCTTGGGGAAAGATTGTAGAGGATGATCTTCACCGGTTAGAGAAGCAGAAAAGACTGTATGGTAAAGAATTCATTATGTCATTTTTGAAATTGCTGCAGAAAACAGAATTTATTGATCGATTGATGGAGATTTGCAATGAATAAAAGAAAATCAATGAGCCGTTATGCCTTCTTGCTTTTGGGAATTGTGATTATGTCAGAACCGGTCCTGTCTTATGGTTATACGATAAAACAGCCGGTGGAAAGTGAACTTTCTGCATATGGAAATGCTTTAGAGGATACAGACCAGAATGCAACAGTGGAAGTTGCCCCGCGGGAACTGGTTTCATGGAAGGTTTATTTTGTAGATGAAGAGAGCAGACAAATCCAGTTATCTGCAATGCGCAGTGGAACGATTTTAGAGGGTGAAGAGCTGGTTATACCATATGCGAACAGCCTGATCGTAAACGGGCATCGCTGGCTAGCAAATGAGGACTCACCATACCGGATAAATGTATATGGGCCGGGTGAAAAAATCATCTATATCACTTATTCGGATGAAGGATCTGTCGGGGATGCAGACGATCCAGAGGCGTCGGAACGGGAACGCTTTGAAATGTATCTTGAAAGGGTTAAAAAAGCGGATGCAGCAATCACTGGAAAGGAAGCAGAGGAGATTCTGGATGATCAGATAATTTGTGAAAGTAACGCCAAATGTTCTTATCGTCTGCGAAGTCTGTCAACGCAGATAAAGAATACTGCTGCCACTCCTGTTTATGTGATTGCGAAAGACTGTGCGGCAACAGGGGTAATTTTGAAGGAATTATACAGTACTTCTGTGGAGTACAGCACAAATCTTCTGGATACGATTCAGCTGGATGGAGCGGAATATAGAATTTACGTGTTTCTCGTAAATAAAAAATTTGGAGAAACTTGTAGTCATAACTGGAAACTGGAGAAGCGAACAGAAGCAACATGCCTGTCATCAGGGTCAGAGAAATATGTTTGCAGTATCTGCAGTAAGACAGAAGTAAAAACGTTACCGGCCCTGGGGCATGTGGATGAAAATGGTGACTCATTATGTGACAGGTGTGGGAAGCGCACAGAGGAACAGAATGACGGAGACCGGATCACGGCAACGTATAGGCCATCCCAGAGTGAATATCAGATGCAGTTTGTCTGTGTGAGTGAAAACTTTCAGAATGGCTATCTTTATATTTCGGATACGGGAATACCGGCAAGTGAATTTGGAGGTTATGGATCACTTGATTATATGCTTTCCAATCCATACCAGGCTTTTGTTGGTACATTTGCGGACTGTTTCAGCATTACAGGGCAGGCACTGATGCCGATTGATGCAGATGGTGCGCTTGCGTATGCAGCTATTATGTCTAAGGAAGAAGTGCTTGCATATCGTGGGCAGATAGAAGGTGATTACATTACAAGAACCGTAGAAAATGGACAACTTGTGGTTGTACATGAGGATGGTTCAACGAGCCTTGTGGCACCTACGGATGATATGTTGCTTCGCCCGGCTATTGTGCTCAGTGCTCCAGATGCCGGTACCGCGGATCCAATCTATTGGTCAGTGGGAGATGTCCAGAAAGTAGTGATCGATCAGAAAACTTATGAATTTCGGTGTGTAGATACAAATTATTATGATAAATCCGAAAATCATCAGAAACTGGCATTGTTCCTTTGTGATGATGTGATTCCGGCAAATTATGGAAGTGAGTATTCATATTTGCCAGATGGAGAGGGTGATATGAGCCAGGTATTTCTCCCGGGACCCGTAGTAAATTTTGGTGATGAAAGTGATTATAAGTATTCCAAGATACATAGTTGGCTGAGCGAGCATCAGAATGGAATTTTTCAGAGCTTTAACTGTCATATTGGCGTGGACAGTGCATTTACCGGAAGCACAGGTAAGGGGCGGTTCAGTGAATTAAGTGACCAGGATTTGACTGTGCATAGTATCGGATATCAGAGACTGACAGCCAGACTTTTTAGCTTATCGGTGGAAGAGGCATTAAAGTATAAAGATTATCTTTGGAAATTAGGTGATACGGATTCGGATAATCCGGAAGCGGTAACCGATAATTTCTGCAATGGATATTGGCTGCGTTCTCCTATGGGGAATACAGCTGCTGACAGTGGATATGCCTATATCGTGGATCTGGTCAATGGAATGATCCGGCCAGAGGCAGTGAAACCGGATGGCAGTAGTACTGATGAAGAGTTAAGGGTAACTACTTCGATTGGTGTAAGACCAGCCTTTGCGGTACCGCAGGGATGATCATAGAAAATTAGTAGGAGGAATTTGAATGAGGAAACGAGGCGTTGTGATCTTAATGGCAGCTGC
Organism: Enterocloster sp.; assembly: GCF_057861365.1. Classification (NCBI taxonomy): domain Bacteria; kingdom Bacillati; phylum Bacillota; class Clostridia; order Lachnospirales; family Lachnospiraceae; genus Enterocloster; species Enterocloster sp. Next base: position 197,018 of record NZ_DBMACH010000007.1, on the reverse strand, counting down.
ACTTACCGCTTCTGTTCCGGCAACCGCGCTGGCTGATCAGTTTGCCGGTCAGATAGCTTTGAATGGGGAGGCTGCTTCGGAAGATGTTGTTGATGAGGAAAGTCCGGTGGACATGGATCAGACAGAAGAAGCAGAGGATGAAAACCATGAAGAGTCGGAGAACGCGGGTTTGGAGGAGACGGATGAGGCAGAAGCAGGAACGGAAGAATCGGAACCCGAAGAGTCAGAGGAAGAGGTAAAGGAATCAGAAAAATCTGATGAGAGCAGTGAATCAGAAAATGAAGATGCTGCCTCAGAGGGATTGGAATCGAAAGAAGATGAGTTAGAGGACGAAGACACAGAAGAGACTGAAGAGAAGGAGGTAGTGGACGAGACAGAACTGGCGGATGAACTCCAGAAAGAACCGTCAAAAGCGCCAGAAGAGGAAGCCGGGGATATGCCGGAAATCGGAACGGAAGAATTTACAGCATGGTTTAAGAAAAACTGTAAAGAGGATTTTTTATGGGAGATGCTGGCAGAGCATTTAGAGGATGACACATTTTTTACCTGGGCGGTAGAACACGATAAGCTGTATTATAAAGCATTTAAAGCCTATCAGAAGATCCTGGAGAAAGACGGGCAGCCAGATGAAGAAATATCTTCCGAGGTAGATGCAGAAACAGAAGAAGACATGGCCATACTGGATGAAGAGGTGGAGGAACTGACATGAAAAAACGTAGATATCGAAGACTGTTTGCGGTGCTGACTGCTGCGATGTTTAGTGCCTGCAATGTTTCCACTGCGCTTGCAATGCCACTGCAGGAACTCACGGAAGATTATCAGGACTTCAATACAAAGCTAGTTGAAGAGAGTCGGCCGAAGGATATTGGCAGTGATGCATTTTCAGAGTGGTTTTTTACATATTTGGAAGAAGAAACTCTGTGGGACTGGTTTTACGGTGTTATGGAGGATGATACCAATGAAGATTACAGCGCACTGTATTCCTGGTATGAAAAAAATCAGGAGCAAATTGCAAAGCAGTTGGGGACAAATGCCACGGCACTTATGGCGAGCAGCGTAGGTGATCTTTGGAATAACTGGATCGACGGTAATTTTGATCTTACCGGAGACGGAACAGAGAGTAATCCGTATCAGATTGAAGATCTGGAAGATCTGATGATCATGACACAGGCAATTGCAGCTGGTACAGGTAATTATGATACTGCCTATTATCGGTTAATGGGTGATATTGATCTTTCTTTTGCCATTAACAATGGAAACTGGAATCCAATCGGCTGGTATCAGAATGCAGCACAGTTATCCGGTAATGTATCCAACAGTTTTAAGGGTACTTTTGACGGAGATGGCCATACGATCAGTGGCCTGAAAATTGTAAACATTTCAAAAAATCTTCAGAATGTTGGCCTTTTTGGAGTCCTGGATGGTGCTGTTGTAAAAAATCTGGCCATTGAAGATGCCCGTGTATATGGATATAACCATGTTGGTATTCTGGCCGGCCAGATAAAAGGAGAGTCCGTGATCACGGATGTGACAGTTGAAGGAACGGCTGCTGCCAACACATCGTCTGGTGGGTATGCTTCTGATGCAGCAGTAGGCGGTCTGGCTGGAAAAATTTCCGGGAGCAATTCTGGCTCCAGGGCTACGATCGAAAATGTAACAGCAACCGTGAATACAGTGAACCTCGGTGCTACCAGTAAAACGGGCGGTATTGCTGGTGAAGTGAGCAATGCCTATATCATTGATACCAGCGTATCCGCGACTGGAAATAATATCCTGGGAAGATATTATGTAGGCGGTATCGTCGGAGCAATGAGCAGCGGTACGTCCATTTACAATGTGTCCGTGGACGGAACAATTGGCGGAAACGGTTCCTACGCGGTAGGCGGTATCACTGGTCATTATGAAGGCGGAGAAATTGTCGTTGCCCGCATGTTCGGAGAAATCGGGAAGACAAATGCGGGGACGGCAAGAGAAGGTATCTTTATCGGTACCCGCAAAGATTCCGTTGATATGAAATATGGCACAACCTCTGGGAAGAACCTGGCGTACTGGTTCACGACCGCGGCTAATAAGACCAAAGCGATTGTCGGAAGCGGAAAATCAGCGGATATGACGGTTACCAATGCGGCCCATATTGGATACTGGAATGATAATGAAGTTCATTATTATTTGAAAAATGGAGCTAATGAGACCTATGATGCCAGCAGATATTTCTATGAGGAACTGGAGGACGGAATCCGCAATATTGTAGTCACCAGGCTGGACCGGGATTTTACGGTAGCCGATTACGAGAATGGCTTGCCATTTTCCATTGATCATTATGCACCGGGAACATATGGGCAGCCGGTGAAAGGCTATTTATTATCGGTCAGTCGTGTAGATGTAGCAAATTCAAATGGCACATTTGATCAGGATGTGGCTACTTTTACGGCATATCCGGGAGGTGCCAACAGTTTTTACCGGATCATCGATAAAGATAGTTCTGCTGCTGTCAGACCGGGAGAAACGGTCCATGTAACGACTGCGGCCAAGAATACAAATGGAAGCATTTATCAGATGGTAACGGATGAAAATGAACCTGGCGGCGTAAAACCACCAACTTATACGGATGAGGATGGAAATCCGCAGGATATGACGTATCAGATTGGTGGAGGATATACGTTTGAAATGCCAGAGCATAGCACAGAGCTGGATGTGGAGTACATCAGAACAACCTCAAAACTTTCCATGAATCCGGCCAATGTGACGTTCCATGTGGTACAGACCCGGAGCGGGGATCGGAAAAATCCGACGGTACAGACAGTAGTATTGGATGGCAACAACAATCAGCTTGCAACTTATACAGGAAATGATCTTTCCGCAATAAATGTTAATCCGGTTACTGTAAATGCCGTACACAATGATACCGGAGCAAGTACGGATAAAACACACAGTTGGAGCATTGATGATTCCGATCTTGTGGTAAATGCCTCTGATGCAGGTTTTGTGGAAACGGCTGCAAAGATCAAGCCGAATATGGACGGCAGTTGGATCAATGGCTTGTTAAATAAAGCGGTAAAAGCGCAGCAGGATAATAACTACTTAAGTGCAATTCCGGCCACGGTGACCAGCAAAAATGCAATTTTGACAGCTTCGACCAATGCGGACACCTCACCGGATCATAAATCTGTTTACGGAAATGTGACCGTTACGGTTGATTTTAAGATTGTGGATGAGACAACGCTCCGCGTTGAAGGAGTGGAATTAAACAAGAACAATATTACCTATACCATTACCAGAAAACTCACTGGAGACCGGAAAAATCCGACAGAAACCATTTTTGCAGATGAACCGCAGATCCTGGCGGCAAGTCTCAGACCGGCCCAGAGTTTTACCCAGAATGTGCGTTGGGAAGATGAGAATCCCAAACAGTATTTAAAGATTACTCCACAGGGAAGCTTTGAGCATGAGTTGAAAGTGGAAGCAAAGTATGATCCGAATGGCGCTGATAACCCTGCATGGATCCAGAATGTCATTAATGCAGATAATCAGAAGCGGGATGCGGATCCTTATGAGAAGCTCTCCGGAACAGCAACGCAGGTAGAGCATGTGACCGTTACCAGTGAGGATGCTACGAATGGCCACCAGACCGCAGACTGCGAGGTTACATTGAAATTTGTCACAGTGGATGAGACCGTCATTCACCCGGAAAGTGTTCAGATGGGCCAGCAACAGGTGAAATTTGATCTTCAGGCAACCAAAGAGGGTGATATTAATTCTGCAGTGAAAACCCGGACTGGATTTGATCCGGTACAGCTTAGCTGCACCGTACTGCCGGATTGTAGTTCAGATGCTTTACATACACCATATAACCGTGAAGTAATCTGGTCCGTATCGGATACGGATGTGGCAAGTATTTCCCAGACCGGTCTTCTGGCACCGAATCCAAATGCACAGTGGATTAAGGATGCTGAGCATGTAGCGCCGTATACTGGAACCAAGACGATCAAAGCGATTGCAACGACTGTTGACGGTCAGAAAGTGGGCGAAACCACGGTCGTTTTAAATTATGCTGCAAGGTGTATTGAGATGCCGGAAACAGAAACTCTGGATCTGGTACTCACGATGACCGGAAGAAGAAACTCTCCAACCTATACATTTGGTGATATGCCGCAGAAACAGGTGATTGCAACAACATATCAGGAAAAACGACCGGTTACTTACAGTTCTTCCAATACATCTGTGCTGCAGGTTTCTGCAGACGGAACGATCCGGCCAGTTCAGGATGCTGGTCTGAAGTGGATCAGAAAGGCGTGTGTAAGTCCGTATACGGGAACAATTCAGGCGGTTATTACCGGAACGGATGCGACTGGTTCAGACAGCACCGTTGTGACATTAAAAATTACAGTATCCGACCAGACAACCTATTCATCATCCTCCAGCGGCGGCGGTGGAGGTGGTGGCGGTGGCGGAAGCCACAGCTCAAAGACAGTAGCCACTTCTGGAACAACACCTGCTGCCAGCAGTCTGCCGGAATATGTTGTGCGAGGAACATGGACAGAAACAGAGTAGCACAAATGGACGTTCCACGATGATACTCGTACTTATGCATCTGAATGGGCAGCAATTTATAATCCGTATGCGGATAAAACCAAAGGTCAGCAGGAGTATGCCTGGTTCTGGTTTGATGAATCCGGTTATATGGTGACAGGCTGGTTTACAGATGTCGATGGAAACAGATACTATTTGAACCCGGTATCGGATGGCACACAGGGACGTATGGTAACCGGATGGTACTGGATCGACGGAATGTGTTATTACTTTAACCCAGTCTCTGATGGAACCAGAGGAGCCATGAAAAGAAATTGTGAAATTGACGGATATCAGTTAAATGCAGATGGTATCTGGGTTGTGAATGGAGTAGTTCAGACAAAATAAATATACCAGGTGTATTTATTATTTTGGTGGTGCCCTGTTAAGGGCACCGCCATTAAAAAATAAGTGACCATACACAGGGGGAGCTGCTGTTGGAAAAGCCGGGAAACAAGCAAGATGAAGAATTCGAGGAAGATTGGAAATTACTTTTTGAATTGTATGAAATTCTAAAAAAGAGGGTTGATGCCAGGGAAGAAAAGATGCGGGATTATGTAAGAAAAGTTGGCTTGACAGAGAAAGAAAAGAATAAGGATGAGCAGCAATAACAATGCAGAGAATCGTATGCTGTCAAAGGGATACGGTTTAGTTTCCGCAGGTGCGGTGTGTACCTTGAAAACTGAATAGTATGATAGCAAAAGAATATGCAGTATGGAAAATTCCCATGCTGCGGAATATGAATAACGTTTCTTGATTATAATTGAAATACTGGAAGCGCCGAAAAAAGTGTTTTATATTCCAGATTAACATCCGAAAAAATATTAAGATTTATAAAATAATGTCCGAAAAAATGTCAAAATAATTAGAATTACAGCCGAAAAAATGTTATAATTAAAACGGCGGTAGGAAACATATGCGTTTTGGAGGAGGTTTTTTATGGAAAGAGAACTGTTTACTAAGTTGGAACGGTGGATGAGAAAAAAGAATAGAAAGCCTTTGATCATACAGGGGGCAAGACAGGTCGGTAAAACATGGATCATGAAGGAATTTGGTGCCAGATTCTATGAAAATACAGTCTATATCAATTTTGATAATAATAAGGCGATGAAGGACGTATTTGAACTGGATTTTGATTTAAAGAGGATTCTGTCGGCAATTAAAATAGAATACGGAAAAAGTTTTCAGGCAGAGAATACCCTGATTATTTTTGACGAGATTCAGGAAGCGCCAAAGGCTCTGGCATCATTAAAGTATTTTTATGAGAACGCGCCACAGTATTCTATTATTGCAGCCGGTTCATTGCTCGGTGTTGCATTGCATCAGGGAACATCCTTTCCAGTGGGAAAGGTGGATTTTTTGAAACTCTGTCCAATGAGTTTTAGTGAATTTCTTTTGGCGGTTGGTGAAAATGGGCTGTATGAAACACTAAAGACCCAGGACTATGAGCTGATCAATGCATATGCAGGAAAATACGTGGATCTATTAAAGAAGTATTACTATGTGGGCGGAATGCCAGAGGTGGTACAGACTTATATTGATTCCGATGATCTGTATGAAGTTCGTGAGATCCAGAACAATCTTCTCACGTACTATGAGGAAGATTTCAGCAAGCATGCTCCCAAAGAGGTTGTTCCGCGTATTATGATGGTCTGGAATTCCATTCCGTCCCAACTGGCGAAGGAAAACCGAAAGTTCATGTATGGTGCGCTGCGTGAAGGAGCACGGGCTAAAGATTTTGAACTGGCAATACAATGGCTCGAAGATGCAGGATTGATTTTGAGAAGCTACAGGGTATCAAAGCCGGATATTCCACTTATTGCATATATGGAGATGAACAGTTTCAAGATGTTCATGTTTGATGTGGGATTATTAACAGCGAAGGCCGGTTTATCGGCCAGATTGTTGCTTGACGGCAGCCGTATTTTTGAAGAGTTCAAAGGGGCGCTCACAGAGCAGTATGTCGCGCAGGAGTTGCATGCAGCTGGATATCCACTTTATTATTTTGCGACAGAACGTTCAACGGGTGAAATTGATTTCATGCTGCAGGGAGATCTTGATTGCATCCCGATTGAAGTAAAAGCGGAACAAAATCTTCGTGCAAAGAGCCTGAAAGCTTTTTGTGATAAATATCAGCCGGACATGGCGGTTCGAAGCAGCATGGCAAATTATAAAAAAGAAGACTGGCTTATTAATGTTCCATTATATATGCTCGCTGAGTATTTAAAGAACATGGTGCATGTAAATTAGGCTATGGGAGAAACAGGCTATCGTTTGGTGGCCTGTTTTTTTATTCAAACAGATTGAAGTATTCATATTCCGTAGCATGGGAAGAGAAAGAAATTTCTATAATTGATGTTCGATAGTCATGATTTTTGCTCAAAAGGGCTTTTGAATCAGGTTGGTAGTTTACATATCATCATGGATCGTATACAGTGATTATAGACAGAGGAGGGGAGAAGTTTTATGAAAAGACTAACCATTTTGTGTGCGACTTTGACCGCAGCGATGTTTATGAATATGTCAGCATACGCTGGGACTTCAGAAGTGGCAACAGAAGTCAGTGCCGGTACTGTATGTTTACCGGGAGCTGATTTAACGGATGTAATGGGCAGCGGTGCTATTTTCAGCGATCAGCATCCGGAAATTACGGATCCGGAATATTACTTAAAAGAATGGTACAATTCTCCGGAAGAAAGGGAACAGAGCATTTTAAATGCGCATGGAGAGTATAAGACACCATACAACAATTACATGGATGAGGCATATCCACTTTTGCAGGAATTTCTTCATAGTTTTGACTGGATCCATGCAGATGAATATACCAGATACCAGAAAGCTTTTGAAAGAGTCGGGGCAGCATACCATGGAAATGTCTATGATGCGGATGCGGGATACAATCGCAGCAAAGAACGGTGGTTAGTTCTTCGTACCGGACATGGGATGTGTGAACAGTTTTCCAATGAACTGGCAGAGCTTTGTAAGCTGGTAGGCGTCAGATGTGAAGCATATCAGTCCTCGGCCTACCATAAGCGGTGTTTGGTACAGATTGGAGAAATCTGGTACGTGGTTGATCCAACCAATAATGGGGTGAAGAACTGCAAGGCCGTTGATTATGCGGCGGAGAGAGATCGGTATAAAAACGAGTATTTTGCATCAGAAGAAGCGCAAAAATTGCAGCAACAGTTAGATTTACAGAAAAAAGCTGAAAATGGGGAAATATCATGGCGCGAATATTATCGTACCATATGGCCAGATGTTTCTGACGAGCAAAGACAGGCGTGGCTCGGAATGACATATGATGAATATGAGCAACTTTACAAGTAGTGAAAGTGCTTTATAAATGGATATAGGAAAGCAAGCTATCAAACAAGGTAGCTTGCTTTTTTCTTTTTATAAAACAATCAGAAAATGGAGTATAAAGAGATGAAAAAATTTCGGAAGAATAAAAAACGAATTTGTGCAGGAATATTAGCGTTTGTTCTTAGCGCATCGCCAATATTAAATGATATCCCATCATTTTTTCTTTCCAGTGAAGCTGCAACGTATGGTGATACGATGCAGGCTTATATTAAGGACTCTGGATTTCGCCAGTATTGTATTGATGGAATGTCACCAAATAATGCATTGGGAGTGGCAGACCGATATGTGTATGTAAGTCCGTATGCATCGCTGAGCGAAGCAGAGGCTGGGCAGATATTTTTTGCACTGCTATCATTAGAGGTGAGTCAAGGCGGTAGCCAGGATATAAATAAAGCGTTAAATCAGCTAAATGTGGCTGCAGCATCTATTGGATTGACGCCTATGGGGCGTACTATGTCAAAGGATGATTTAAAGCTATATTTGCACAGCGCTGCCACCAGGGCAAAATATCCGTGGGTACAGGCCTGGAGTGATAATGCAGATAAATTGTTGGAAGCAGCTGGGTTACTAAGCAGTAGTTCCTCCGGATCTACAATGGGTGGACTGGTTCCGGCAACTCTGGCAGGCCATACCACTCCGGAAACAGCGGTAGCAGCAGATGGCACCCTGAGTATTAAGTTTGCGCAGGACGGCTCAGATGCCGGGTTTATCCAGTCGGTACCGCTAAAATTTTCTGCAACGGGGGAGGCTGGCTCCTATGTATCTGAAATTCCGAATGGTTGGACGTATGTAAAAACGGATACGGAGATCATCTTTACCAATCCTGGAAACAGCCCGACTCCGTTATATGTGCAGTTTGATCCAATAGGAACAAGGTATGAAACGGCAATGGGAACATTTGCTTCGGCCAGAGATTTGTATGAACAGTGTCTGCAGCTGTGGGTGCTTCAGCAGTGTGCTGGTCAGCATAAGAAATTCCCGCGAATTGGGGTAGTGCCGGCGCAGCAGCATCAGAGACTGGCATACGTGGAAATGGCTCTTCCAAGTAGTGTATATTATGCGTCCGTGGGAGCATCAGGAGTTTTTGGTACAGGAATTTTCTGGGGCCAGCAAGGTTTTGGTGGGAATGGTGGAAATACGCCATCGTATCCTTCTGGAACATCCAGCAGTGGCAGCCTTGAATTTAACTGTTATCGGCATGAGGAGGACTGGACTTCTACTTATAATACACAGCTGACTAAGTATGATCACGAAACAGGGGAAACTCTGGAGGAATCGAGTTTCCGGCTTTATGAGCGTTTTGATGATAAGGACCAGGTCAACCTGGAACGTGACGGTGCGGTAGAACTGTATGGCGGAACAGATCATGAAACGTATCTGTCAAAATACCTGGATAATCCGGTTGTATGGGATGATTATCGGTTTGTTGCGACCGTTACGACCAATGAAGAAGGCTATGCATCCAATACTGTAGAGCACAAATATCATTACGATAAAACCTTCTGTGATGGACATCCGGCACCGGCTTTTGTCGAAGTCCCGGAAGAGGAAGAAGATGAGGAAGGAGAAGTTACAAATCAGGACGAAATTGATGAAGCAAAGGAAGAAAACCGAAGACTTGCAAGTGGCTGGTTGGAATGTTTTGATGCGTGTGACGAAACTGCATCTGCAGGTACCTATGAGGGAGTCCACTTTCATTGGCTGATGTCGGAAGTCAGCCAGGGAGAAATCTCTTCCATTGCATCAAGCGGCGGCGAGGAGGGAAGCACTCCGAATGCAGGACCGACCAGTTCGGCATCCGGGGAGGATTCCTATGTGAATTCTGGCTGTAAGCAGGATGCGGAAGCGACATACAATAAATTTATTGCTTTGAAATACAGCTATACCTATCAGGAGGATACCGCGCGAAATGGGTATATTCTCCACGATCTGCATAATGATGACCTTCCAATTGAGGTGATCACAACAGATTCTTCGGAAAATGGTGCAAATTCATTTTTTGCGAATGAATACAGCAATCATATCCAGATCAACGAAGATGCAGCTCCAGAGGCAGATTCTTCCACGAGTAGAGTGGAGCAGGGCGCCGTTCATAGTATCACGGAGTCCGAGTATGCGGAGCTGACGGGAGAAGATCTGGATGTTCCGGAACTGGAGGAAGAGAAGAAAGAAGGAATTCTTTCAAAGGCCATTTCATTTTTTACAAAAATATTTAAGATCGAAAAAGAAGTGGAGCTTGAAGAAACAAAGGCACCGGAGCGTGTGGACGGCTCGGCTGCGGATACAAAAAAATCAGATGATGAGGAGTTTCAGGAGCATGAGACAGTGGACGGAGCGGATGAAACAACAGATTCCGACGACATTGATAATAAAAACTCATCGGATTCCGATGGTGAAATTTTGGATTCCACGGAAGCTTCGGATAAGGATGAGGAAGATCAGGAGAATAAAGGTGAGGTAGAGAATCCTGACGGCGGAATGTCAGATACGGACTCAAAAGATGAGTCCGAGAAAAATGATTCTGGAACAGGCTCTGAGGACGTAGCAGAGAAAGATTCCGATACTGGTAATAACTCTGGAGATCTGGAAAATTCAGACAGTGTGGATGACGCAGCTTCTAAAGAGCCGGACAGCGCGGTGGGAGATGTGTCTGCGAGATTGGAAACCTTTGAAGGAAAGGTATTTTCCGGCTGGATTGAAAAAGGCATTCAAAAAATTTTCGGTATTATGACTGTTTACGCAGAGACAACAGAGAATGCTGCAGGCAGTGATATAGAAAAAGAGTCGGTTTCTGCCAGGGAAACAAAGGACGATGATTCTGAGGATGTTTCTGATGAAGAGGAAAGAAGACCGTCTAAAGAAGAAACGCCAATTCAGGATGTTGTAAAAGATAATCGTGATTTAAAAAATGAGGAAAATCCATCAAAAGAAGAATTGGCAGACATTGATTCAGAAGAATTCCTTGATGACGATATTGAAGATGAACAGGAATTTATCGAGGATGAAGAACGGATCAGTGAGATAGAGGCTCTTGGCGGCAGGCAGGTAGATCTTGCGTCAGCCTCCAATGCGACCTACGTGGCGTATGTGGAATTTACTAAGCAGAGGGATGAGGGTGATCTGACTGTATCCGGAAGTGATGATCCGGACATTTCCCTTTATGCGCAGCTTTCAGGATCTGGCAAAGAATTGTTTGAAAGTGCCTACAGCACGGCAAAGGGTTCACCAAGTGTGGGCGTACTTATTACACCAGGATCGGCGGATCATTTTAGTCACTGCAATGATGAAGATGGCTGCGGAAATATGTGGCGTATCTATGACCATCGGACGGAGGGTGAAATCCATATCAATAAGAGAGATTTGGATCTGGAAAATGGGGCAAACGACGCATATGATTCCTATGGAGATTCTCAGGGAGACGCCACTTTAGAAGGAGCGGTGTACGGCCTGTTTGCTGCAGCGGATATCATTCATCCGGACGGAAAAACGGGAACCATTTATATGGCAAATGATCTGGTGGCAGTCACGACAACGGATAAAAACGGCGATGCTTCGTTTATGGCCTTTACAGAAGCACCGGGAATGATCTATGACTGTGAAGAGGGTAAGATCGTGGATCGCGGCCAGGGCTGGAATGCAGCATCTCCACAAAATCTCTATGATCATGCGGAAACATACGATGAGTATACGGCAGACGCAGATGTGGTAAGAACTTATCCGGATTATAAACTGGCGAATGGCAACTGCTGGATTGGAAGACCGCTGATCCTGGGGGACTATTACGTAAAGGAATTGACTCGCTCTGAGGGATATGAATTGTCGATTGGAAACCGAATGCAGCAGCAGACCAATCTGGGACAGGATGTAAATGCGGGAGTTCCAGGCGATTTGACCGGTTATGCTGGAATTGTTGGGATCCTTGCCGCGGAGGAGCAGATCAGTGATGAACCGACTGGAGATGTGGAAGATCCTGACTACAATCAGTTATTTTTTACAGCTGAAAGTGAAAAAACAGGGGATTCGGGATTTGATCTTGTATTTCGAAATCTGCCGGAGGGAGTAAAACTTTACCGGAAGGACAGTATTTCTACGACGAAAGAGGTAGAGGCCGGTACGGGTATCTATGATGAAGTGCCAGTCAAAAATATTTTTGGCCTGCCGGAGTATGTTGTGGCGGAAAACAATCATCAGTACCCGAAATATAATGCAGATGGAAGCATTAAAACCAAAACGACCAACGTGAATTTTACTGCGAAAAACGTAATCCGTGTGACCAGAAAAGGGTTGGATCCTGCGAAAGTTACGGATGTAATCCTGGCCTCTGTGCCAGGAATGTCCGATGATGACCTTCTTTTAAGACTAGCATCTGTACCAGATGTGGATAATGACTTTGCGCTGCTTAAAATCAAGGTGGAGCAGGCGCTTCGCACAAATGGAAAAAGCTCACCGAACTATAAAAGAAGCGGAGTTACAGCTTATTCGAGCATGGATGAGCTGGTATTTGACCGCGGTGTATGGGAAGGTGAGACAGATACCTATGGTATATCTGGTGGCAGCGTCGGAAGCGCAGCTGATAAAACGGTATGCGGTTCTCCTCTTGTAACATTGACGATCAATAAGGAAGGAACAGACGGAGAGGCCGTATCGTTATCTTCACTGATTGTTTCGATTCTGGATTATTACAATATCCATGATTATTACAATTATGGTGGAGTGGACTATATCAAAGAAAATGCCGACAGTTGGACGGTCGGTTTATATGCAAACCGGACTAATTATCCGATGCTCTTTTATGTTCCGGCGGACAGTTCTTCTGGAGATGCAATGTTTTACCGGGTAGCAAGTATGCCTACAGACCACAGTAAGCGGCCAAGAGCCATTTATGTTGCATACAGTGAGGATGCCATTTATGATCCTTGCGGTGAAATGAAGAATTTTTCCGTGAACGAGGACGGCACCGTTAATGCGATCCTTTCCCCAGCTGTACAGGCAGATGAGAATGGGGATATCGTGAATGGTGTCGTAACCGAAACTGAATTTTATAAAACCGGGGAAACACCTCTGGATAAAAATGGCAATAAAATTCTGAAGGTAACCTATGTGGAGAGGACAGAAAAGATTTTCGTTGAAGTTAATGAATGCAAGTGGACGGAGATCCTTCTCACAAAGGAAGGGAATGTGTGGATCGCCCATCAGAATGGTAATTATACGGATGGATATGGAACAGAGCATGCTGACGAGGCAGCAGCACGTTATGAATATACGCTGAAACTTCCATCCCGGTTCATTTCCCTGACTGAGCAGGATTGCATAGATTTTGGAATTTCAAAAGAACTTGCAGGAAACCAGGTTGGTAGCGCCTCCTATTATCTGGCAAAAGGTTCCAGTGTAAAAGCATACCTTAACTATCGCAGCCTTTTAGTAGGCCAGGAAAACTCCTATGTAAAATCGGTGGAACTTGATTACCCAGGCCAGGATTATACTTTCCAGGATGGTACAGAACAACCTGGAACCAATACCAGAAAGCTGCCTGTCGGCGTAGAAGAGAGGATCATCAGCCAGCAGATCAAGGTTACAAAAACGATTGATGAGAAGAGTTACCGCAATACGAACTCCTACAGTGAGGTGCATGAGGACTGGTGGAGTCGCTTATTTGGTAATCATGCAGGGAATGGAGCATCGGATCATTCGGCGAAAAAGCTTGATAATTTCCGTTTCAAAACCTATTTGAAGTCAAATCTGGAAGCATTGTACCGGAATGAAAATGGAGAAATTGTATGGCAGGACCGTATGGGCACTGAACGGACGGATGCTGAGCAGCTTGCCGCAAATAAAGCATTTCCAATGCTGGTCAATAAGATCTATACAAAGGTTCCTCATCAGACGGATCCGCTGTTTAAAAATTCCAATGATGCAGCGATTGCCAATACGGCTCTTTATGATTATCATAACGGTCTGATCAGTGATGAGGCAAACACGGGTTATACGAGACTGCTGGAAATGGCAGACTATCTGGTTGAGGATGGAGACAGTACAAGAACAGTCAAAAATTACAATTATGAGAAGTTTTTTGATGCGATCAGCGTTTCCAATGGAGATAAATGGGATGAAGATCATCCGACCTACACAAGTTATAAGCCGATTGGAAATTTCATGAACCGTACCGAAGAGCAGCTGGATAATGCCAGGGTATCTGACCGGGTGCGTCAGTTTGCAATCAGCTGGTACCTGGATGATGAGGTAAAAAAACTGGTTCAGGAGGTAGACGCAGGTACTGGAGAGAAGGAGGCCAGTGCAGGTGCAACGGCATACAGTGAAGAAACGTATGATCTGGCACTCCGTCAGGCCATTATAAAGGCAGAAAACTATTTGAAGCCATTCTTTGCGTATGATCTTGATGAGCTTTACGCAATTCACTGGGATAGTGAGGCAAACGGAGGCAGCGACCATGATACAACAACACTGGCTGCCAATACGATTTATGGAGATAAAGATCTTTCAAAAGACGGTGGATATGCCTATGGGTTATCTCGATATTTGCCCTACGGAACCTATGTAGTGGCAGAGCAGCAGCCTCATGTTGATGAACTGAAGGATTTAAAAAACCGTCATTATCAGATTGATCAGCCAAGGGAAGTAACTTTGCCAAGCGTGTATGCATCTTATGATGCATCACAGGAAACCCCGGAAACATTTAATTCTTTCTATAATTATGACCGTTCTGATTCCATGCAGCAGCTGGAACAGAAATATCAGATCCGGTTTGGTGAGGAGGACCATAAGATCCAGGCCCATAATCATCATGGGGATTTTGAAATTTATAAGTATGGACTTGATCTAAATAAGATCACAAATGGGGTTCTGGCAGAAGCCGGTAACTATTTTGCATTAACGCAAAGCCCATGGCGACCACTGAAAAATTATTATAATCCGGAGAATGATCGTTCTGCTGCCGAAGTTACCTATTATCTGACGGAGGGGCAGAGCGGTAGAAAAGGGATTTCAGAAAATTACCGGTATAGTTCCCTGTCTGAAGATGCGGGACTTTCTGATAATGTTCCGTATCCGGGTGCAGATATTACTGCAGATAACCGGTTGGGAATCCAGTACCGGGATCATGTTGCAACAATGACGGGAATGCAGACGGCTTATGACGGGAAATATGCTGCCATGCTGGTTCCATATAGCGTGGTTGCATCAACGGATGAGCAGGCGGAGGTGACAGATGAAGAGCCGGGCCAGGGAGGAAGAGCAACATATCGGGGCTTTGCTTACGATAAGTTTGTGAACCGCTTCTTTACGGCAAAGCTTAGAATTGAAAAGATTGACGCAGAAACCCATGAGAATATCCTTCACGACGGTGCACTTTTCAATCTGTATGCGGCATCCCGTGATGACAGTGAGAGTGGTCAGGGAACAGTAAAATTTACGACAGAACCCACGCAGTTTACTGGAACAAAAGAATTTTTAACGGCAATGGGGGCTACTGACATCCGGCCGATTGCAAAAGGCCGACTTGCAAGGTGGATTGATCGCATTACCGGAAAAGAGAATGGAATCGGTGATCTGTATAGTGGCACCGTGCCGGAGGGCATACCGATCTGCAGTGAGGATGAGCAGATTGTGCTGGGAGATGAATACGGGAATAAGACGGTGGTCTTTAAAACCTATTCAACAACCAGGGACGGCCTGATGCGGGATGAGATGACAGACAAGGGAGCGTCCTATCAGGACCAGAATGTCGGTTATCTGGAACTGCCACAGCCTTTGGGCGCGGGGGTTTATGTTCTGGCGGAAGTAGATCCGCCGGCCGGATATGCGCGGAGTAAGCCGATCGCGATCGAGGTTTACAGCGACAAGATTACTTATTATAAGGAAGGAACAAAGGATAGCCGGGTATTGGCAGTCGTTTATGAGGATGATGCGGACCACCAGACAACCAATGCAAACAAACCGGAAGACAAGGTAAACGTGGCGCAGGTCTATGTGGAGAATACTCCGATCCGGCTGGAGGTTGAAAAGGTAAAAGAATCCTATGTAGGAAAGGCCAATACGACGGCAGATAAGACGGTCAGCTACAAGATTTCCGGTCGTGTGGATGGAAAATACAGCGAGATCGGAAAAAATCCGGACCTGGTTTATGCGTATCGGGATGGAAAATATTTGGGATATGCATGGCAGAAAGGAACCCTGGAGTATTTAGAGGAACGCAAGGCAGCAGGAGAAAAGGTGGAAATCGTTTATTCCCACGGAACATTTGCGGGCTATGGGTATGTTACCAGGACTCTTGAAACTGCAGATGATGAAAATGGCTATGTAGCAGGGGCATTGATGACATTGTTTGATGCAATCCCTGTGGAGCGTTCTGGATTTGAGGGAGATGAGGCTTATAACGGACTGAAGATTGAAAGAAATCTCACGAACAATATCACCAGAATGTATATCGAGCAGGGATATGCCGGAGAGAAAGTAGAGTTTGTCCGTGAAAAGGACGAGGCGGGTAAAGAACTGGAAGTGACTTTTTCGGCCGGTATTGATAAAGACGGAAACACCATTTCGGCAACCGGCGGAGTATGGTCTGCGGTTACGTTACAGCGGCCAGATACAGATATCTTATATTATGATCTGGATGGCCTGGATCCATATCAGGAGCGGTATATTGACGGCCAGTTCATTACCTATGTGTATGATAAAACGCATAAGCAGACGCCTGTGGAAGATGCAGAACGGGACCGCAGAAACTTTGAAAAGACTGATATAGAGCATTCGATGTATGTTTTTAAGGATGGAGTCCCATATTTAGAGATTACAGAAGGCGATTTTACAAAGGTAAAATACCGAAAGAATGATAAGCAGCTTGAAGTGGAGGCAGGCACCAAAATTTATCATTTGGATAAAGACGGGTACCGCGATGCTTTGGTTGATCCGGCAACAGGAATGGCATATATCGAAGAAGGCTGTTCAGACGGAACGGTAAGAACTCTGGTATGGCCAGTTAATGTAAGAAAAGATGAATTCGGAAATGTGATTGCCCGTGATAAGATCACGACTTCCCGTATTGCTACGGTGGCAGAAAATAAGGACGGATATGCAGAGGATGAAACGCTGGATGTGGTAAATAATTCCACCGCGGAGATACCGGATGCGGATAAACCGTCGTATACCCATGCGGAGTCTGGCCATATTACCGGAACCTGGAAAGGAAATGGTGAGCAATCACACGAGGAGAGCAGCGTTGAGCAGAACCGTTTTAATCAGGATATGAATGGTTCTGTCCTGGTAGATGACAATGATGGTGATTTTCTAAATGAACTCAATCCGGTCTATGATGACCATGGTTTGGTTTTGTATTACCAGAGAAGTTCAGAAACCTACAAAAAGGGAGAGGATCTTTATGACCGGAATGGAGATTTTGTACGACACCAGGATTCAGATAATCTGGAAGAATACAATCTGAACGCATATCGTATCAATGAACATGATGAACTGTATGATGCTTCTCAGGAGAAGAAAACACCGGAGCGGAAAAATCTGTATCACCGGCTGGGTGAGGGATATATCCTTGAAAACACCTGGTTAAGCTCTGACAAGACTCCGAATGATCCATTCGATACATTTCAAACAGACGGACAGGCAGATGTTTTAAAACGCCTTCCGAGCGGAACCTATATTTTGGAGGAGTTAAAGGCACCGGAGGGCTATGTAAAGGGCCTGCCTAGTGGCATTTCTGTAGCGGAGACGGGAGAGCTTCAGCATGTTCAGATGGTTGATCGGACCACAAAGATTGAAATTAGTAAGATCCATGCGCCGCAGGATACCAAAATGCCGGTTCTGGATATGGACCATGAACATCCGGAAACGGGAGAGAAACCGTATGAGCGCGAGGTGGTGACTGGTGATATTGCTTCCTATACATACAGTTCTGTTTCTGGAGCAAAACTGGCGCTGTATCCGGCCAGACGGGTATATAGTGCGGATACGGAGAAATATCCGAAGGGATATTATCTGGTAAAAACGCAGAATACTCCGCTGGTTTGGGAAGATACAAACAGTACCGCTTCCAACCCGGTATGGAATACCGCGGAATGGATCAGTGGAAATGAACCGGCCTATTTCGAGCGGATCCCGGCGGGAGATTATCTGTTGGAAGAGATTGAAACGCCGGAAGGATTTGTAACAGCAGATCCGGTGGAAATTACAGTTGGAGATCAGTCAGAAGTTGAAACCGTCTGCATGAAAAATGATACCACAAAGGTTGAGATTGAAAAATTCTTTACAGATGAGCACGGAGAGAAAGTCCAGCTGTCTGGGGCGGAATTTAGCCTTCATCAGGCAGTGGTCAATGCAGAAGGGGAAATTATTTACGATGCGGATGGCACGCCGGTATATGATGCCCGTGTTCTGGCATCATTTAAGAGCGGCACTGTTGAGGATTATCAGAATTTCCGCGATGCATTTGAAAAAGCGTATGCGTCCTATGGTGTGGATCTTTCACTATTTGGCTGGAAGGAGAATGGGCAGGAAAAATCTGCAACCGTCACAGCTAAGACGGTAATGGATGCGACAAGCGCCGGAGGAAGTCACGACCGATTTGCAACGAAAGCACTCCTTACCATGATTACAAGCGACGGGGAGACTATACGCGTAGCAGTATCTGGCAACCTGCCGGAAACCGTCTTTGATTACCAGTTTGATTATCAGAAATTGGAGCATATAAATGCTTACGCGGATACTTACCTTACGGACAGAGGCACCAGAAGGATCAATGGCCTGCCAGCAGGGGAAAAGTATGTCCTTGTAGAAACCAAGGCACCCGATGGATTTTTAAAAGCAGATGCCCAGGTGATTGTAGTGGAGAACCGGAAGGAGATCCAGCAGTATCACATCGAGGATCTGGAGGGACAGATCTGGCTTTCTAAATCTGCTGTTGGTGTGACCGGGGAGATGGCTGGGGCTACCATGGCCCTGTATAGAGCAGATCAGTCAGGAAATTTGAACCAGTCCGATGAGTATCTGGTCAGCCAGTGGGTAACCGGAGCAGATGGCATTTATACAGTGACAGATAAAGTAAATGGCAGGATCCCGGAAGGATATCAGGTGGGAGATTTAAGGATTCACATCGAGACGGGCCTGGCAGAAGGCATCTATTATTTAGTGGAACTGTCAGCACCGGAATATTATACCTTAGCAGAGCCGGCACGATTTGAGTATCATCTGGATGATTTGGTACAGACGATTCGGGCAGTCAATGAAGCGGTGAAAGGTGCGCTTTCTATCACCAAGACTGGAGAAGACGGCCAGGGACTTGCCGGAGCAACATTTGAGATCAAAGCGTATAAAGAAAATGATCTGGATGAGCCGGTCACCACAAACATGATCTATGGAACAGAGCCAGTCATCACCGTGCAGGATCTTCCTGTTGGTGAGATGCGGCCAGATGGAAGCATCATTCCATATACATACACGTTACAGGAGATCGCAGCGCCGGAGGGTTATAGTGTAAATCCGGAAATCATCACCTGGCAGTTTGAGCCGAAACAGGGTGACGGCCAGAGCTTTGCCCATGAGACGGTAGTAATTCATCAGGAGAGCGTAAAGGATCAGAAAACCAGGCTGTATTTTAGTAAGCAGGACTTCGATGTTTTAGGGGATGACAATACAGAAGGTGCTTTTATAGATGGGGCAATTCTTTCCATTTATGAAGTGACAGGAAAAGATGAACACGATCAGCCTGTATATGATAAAGATGCACCGTTTACGACCTGGACCACCAGAAAATTGGAGAAGAGGCATAAGGTTATCGGACTTATCGCAGGGCATACCTATATCCTGGTGGAAGATACTGCGCCGAAGGGGTGGAATCTGATGAAGCCGGTACTGTTTACGGTATCCAGTGATGGAAGGAGTATCCAGGGCCTTTCTAACCAGATGGAGAGTATTGAAATCCAGCGGGTATCAAAGAATGATTATGAATTGGATACGATCAATCGTGATACCACAAGCATTGAGCAGGTAAAACTGAAGGGCCGTTATGTGACCCAGATATATTATGAGCTGACGGACGCAAACAAAGATCTGATAGAAAGCTGGATCGGTGCTGGCGAGGAACATGTGATAAGAAAACCGTTCGCTTCTGTGTCAGAAGGATCGGCCTATACCATCACGGAGTACTGCAGGTATTCCGATGGAACGGTTCTTGTGACGGATCGGTTCACCAAAACATTCTGGTTTGATGAAAATGGAGAGATTAAAATTCCAACCAGAGAAATTGACCATGTAAATGAGACCTTATCTTATGCGGACGGAACCAAGATTACCGCGTTTATTCCAGATGCGGATAATCAGGAAAAGCAGGTGAAAAATCCTCTGCAGAAAGATGATCTGGTAATAACCAGACTGTCTGCGGATGGTGCCAGTGCATTAGCGCCGGATCAGGCAATTTTTGAAAGAATTCGAATGATCAATACGGATCACAAAACGGCAGATATGGTATTAACCGTGACTGTCGATGCAGATACAAGCATTATTGATCCGGGAACAGGAACTTTCGACGGAGAAAAACTGGTATTTCATTTTGAGAGCGTGGCGCCGGGTGAAGCTGCATACGCTGCTTTTACAACACAGGTAAGTGGTGAGGCATCTACGATTGAGGCGAAAGCAGAATATAACGGAATTGTAAGGGAAACCCAGAAGACAGTGCCGGTATTAACCTATGGAAAAGTAGTATTGTTCAACGAACTTACGGGATCTGGAAAGGAGCGGTATAAAGATCAGAAAACATCATTTAGGGTAAAACTTTATGACGCATCGACAGGAAGGGAACTTCCAGGGACCTATTCATACAGCGGCAGCAGGACCGGCATGATAAAGAGTGGCGATACCATCAGCCTCTCTGGTAATGAATATGTCAAGATCGATCCTGGTTACTATAAAAATGTGACCTATGAGATTGAAAAGATCGAGAATGGCCTGCACCATACGGAGAAAATGACATCCGGAAGTGTGGATGTAACTCACGGAAACGGAGCCAGATTTACCAGAAATATTGAGGATACGGCGAAACGCACGATATTTAAGCAGGGAGAAACCTATGTGCTTACGGAAGAAACCGTATTCGCAAATGGGGACAGCCTTCCGACAAATAAGATCAGTACAATTCTGGGCCAGTCTGTGAATGTTGAAGGCATTGCAGCCGCGGACCGGAAAACCAAAGTTATGATCTCAAAGACGGAAATTGGCGGTGGTAAAGAGCTTCCTGGCTGTGAAATGGAATTATACGATGAGGAAAATAATTTGATCCACAGATGGACCAGTTCTGATGTAGCGGAAAGCCTTGAAGAATTCCTGGAACCGGGAAAGACCTATAGACTGGTTGAAAAAAGCCCGGAACCTGGATATTCCTATGCGGAAGATATCACCTTTACCGTAAATGAGGACGGCACAGTGGACCGTGTGGTTATGGTGGATAAGCCTACTCACATCGTGTTATCTAAAAAGAAGATCACAAACAGTGAGGAACTCCCGGGAGCGCTGCTTCAGGTTGTGGATAAGGACGGAAACGTAGTAGAGGAGTGGATCTCTACGGACAAGCCTCATGAAATTGTTGCAAAACTGGTAGTGGACGAGAGTTATGTGCTGCGAGAGGTTCGGCCTGCAGACGGCTGGGCATATGCCGAAGATGTGCCGTTTAAGGTGAGTCATGACGGAACAGTTGATTATGTCAAGATGGAGGACAAGCCGACTCATGTTGTAATTTCCAAGCAGGAGATTACGGGAAGTAAAGAACTTCCGGGCTGTACGCTGCAGGTCATTGATAAGAATGGAAATGTGGTAGATGAGTGGTTTTCTACCGACCAGCCTCATGAAATTAAGGAGAAACTGATCGCAGACGAGGAATATACACTGCGGGAGGTTCGTCCGGCAGACGGTTGGGCCTATGCGGAAGATATTCCGTTTAAAGTAAGCCATGACGGAACGGTCGATCAGGTCAAAATGGAGGATAAGCCGACGCATGTGGTTGTATCCAAGAAGAAAATTACGGGAAAAGAAGAACTTCCGGGCTGTCATCTGGTGATAAAGGATAAGAATGGAAATGTGGTTGATGAATGGACCTCTTCAACGATACCACACGAAATCGTAGCAAAACTGATTGCCGGAGAAACTTATACACTTATTGAGATCCGGCCGGCAGATGGCTATTCGGTTGCGGAGAGCATTGAATTTACGGTATCCAAAGACGGCAGCGTCGATATGGTGGAAATGTTTGATGATGTAACCCATGTAGAATTTGGCAAGGTAAATCCAAATGGCACGCTTCTTAGTGGTGGCCAGATACAGATCAAAGATCTGGACGGAAATGTACTGGTTGATTTCGTGCCGGATGGTACGGTTTACCGGGTTGACGGTGTACTGAAAGCCGGAGAGACCTATGTCATACACGAAGTATCAGCTCCTGGTGGATACCGGGTATCTGAGGATCAGGAGTTTATTATGCCATTGGGTCAGGAAACAAAAGAAATCCGATTCGTGAATTTTGCGATCAATGGCGGTGGTGGCGGAGGTGGCACCACTCCGGGGAAACGCCAGTTGTCCATTCGCAAGTACGATCCAGTAAACCAGATCGGCGTGGCCGGAGCAAAGCTTACTGTTTACAGTGCGGACGGAAGCCTGTATTTAAAAGGTATTACGGATGAGAGCGGATATCTGACATTTGCTATGCCGGCGGATGGAACCTATACATATCAGGAAACAGAGGCACCGGCTGGATATTACCTGAACCCGGCTGTACAGTACCTTTATATTAAGGATGGTAAAGTAACAAATCCAGAAAACCGGACCTTGTATGATTATCCAAATGTGGAGGTGATACTTGAAAAGAAAGATTCAGAAGACGGCACAGCAGTTCCGGATACACTGCTTCAGGTGACTGATCCGGCCGGCCAGGTGGTATTTCATGGCAGAACGGATGAAGCAGGAGCGTGCAAGGTTCCGGCCGGTAAGGCAGGAACTTACCGTATCGTGGAGATCGAACCGGCAAACGGATATGAGCGGTCCGAAGCACCATGGCAGTTCCTTGTTTCATATGACGGAACCATTGCTGGGGAAACAACGCTATATAATGAAAAGATTGATAAAAGGGTTGGTATCGGGCGGATCTATGCACATTATGAAAGTACGAATGGAAGCAGTGGATCCTATGGATTGGGTGTTCCAGACTGGCTGAAGCAACCGAAGGCAGGAGATACTACAGATTCATTCAAATGGTATGTACTGGCAACCATCTTTGCGATGGGCGCAGGGGGACTGGTGCTTATCGGACGAAGGAAAGGAAAGAAAAAAGATGATGAGGCGTAGATATTTTAGCGCCCTGATGTTTACGGCGGTACTGGTATTTGCCAGTCCCGCCGGGAAAACCATGGCGAGTCAGGTATCAGAAAACCAAACGCAGAGTATTGCAGAGAATGTGAATGTAGCGGTGCCTTCTGAGGCAGAAAAGCAGGTTAGCGGCGCAGATGATGCGATTACCACCGTGGAAGAAGTATTTGGAGAGCGGCCATATTACGGTTCAGGAGAGACGGATGGAAGTTATGTATATTATTCACAGGTCTTTCCAAAGGATGCGGATCAGGACCAATATCTGCCTGAGGAAGAGCATGTGGAAGGTGATGATACATACCGGTTAGTGGATTATGAGGTGAAGGAACAGTCTCTTTCAGGAAGGAAGAAGCATATCCGGGATACGTTACTACTGAAAGATTATGAGGGGATCGATGAGATTCCGGAAACCTATAAGGTAGAAATTGCAGATAATCCGTTTCAAACCGTAACGGAATATACGTTGCCGATCAAAGAGGCAGAGCGGGTAAATGAACGCTGGGAAGATTCCTTTACGTTTGATATTGTCGTAGAACATGCAGACTCAGGACTATTTCAGATTGGAAATGAGGTGATATCACTTAATCAGACTGTGGATCCGTTTGCTGGTAATGAAGGGCTTTTATTAGAGCTGATCGGGGTGCCAAATGACGCATACCAGATTGATCACACGGCCTGGGCCGGTGACATGTATGAGCAGAATGGGATCCTGTATCGGAATGCAGTCGCTTATGGGAAAAAGCTGGTTTATGATCTGGAAATTTCGTATGAAGATGTGATCACCCTGCCGGAAGAAGAGGGGTATCAGATCCGGGCGCGGTATGAACTGCTGCCGAAGGATGCTTCTGTTATGTCGGAAAGCACATCAAAATCATCGGGATCCAATCACTGGGATTGGCTTAAAAACCTATGGGAAGAGATGATGAAGTTTCTGAAAAAGATAGCAGAAACTGTAAAAAAGCATCCGTACATTACGGCGGTTGTATTTTTCCTATTGTTTATCGCAATCATATTATACCTTGCTGTCAGGCGCAGAACCAAAGATGTCGAAGAGCCGGAGTATGTTTCAAGGCGGTGGCATCGCGGTCCGAAACGCGGCAGAAGAAGGTAGATCTAGCTGCGTGTGGTGTCACAGCCATACGCAGTTTTTTAAAAAGAAGAATTTAAGGAGGGTTGTATTGAAGCAGAAAATCGGTTTTTTAGTATTGAAATCAGGTGGAAATGAAGAAGCGCGCTATTTATATCCAACAGTATTATATCATTTAGCACTTCGGTCCAGGATCAAAAGAGCATTAGAAACAGGAAAAGTGCTGCGATGCTGCTGCAGAGAGGATGAGACGGAAGTGACTGTCAATGAAAATTTGAAACTTCAATTTTTACGCGGCAGACATGCAGCAGCATGCGTAGAATACGTTCGGCAGCTTGCTAAGTATTCCAAAGCCGCCGGTGTCATTCCGTTCATCTATGGGCATGGATTTTCCATACCGGTTGCCTTTAAGTGCAAAAAAGGGGCCAGAAAGGAAGCAGGCATATACTCAGGAGAAGTGCTTGACTTGTGCAAGTGGAAGCGATTTGATCTAACAGCCCTAAACGCGATCATTGCCGCCAGAGCATTCGAAATGTGTGCACAGACAGGGCAAATGACGGCGGATGCTGTGCTTTCCCAGATGGAGTATGAATATGGCTTATATCAGTATGAGGACCCAGATGGTGCGCTGATCTCAATCAACAGTTCACTTGTACTTACCCGTAGGACAAAGATTGGAGAAACGGCATTCTTTTGTGGAAAGGTGCGTAAAATCAGCGCTCAGTATGGTGCTCAGATATATTTGATTTGTGAGAATGATTATGGAAATTTTAATATTTCGCTTCCTCGCGTGAAGTGGGAGAAAATTTCTTCTGCCGTATACCGTAGTGACCGTATGGCCTGTTGCATTACCGGGTTTGTTCAGGTGAAAGAAATTATTCCATATAAGAAGAGACATTATGACAAAATTACAAAGACCTCAACTGCAGGAAAGCAGGATGCAAAACGTGTCCTCGAATTTGCAAGCTTCACCTTGTTTTATCTGAATGAATATGGTCTGATTGGTGGAAAAGAGGAGGAACTGGCAGAGGTGAGTGAACTGATGCGGCAGGGGAAGCATGTGATCAAGCCATATTACCCGGTACCAGGATGTGACAAAATTCCAAAGTATTATGTGTTTTAAGAATGCAGCAGAAAGGTAAATAAATGCACTATATCAAAGGATGCCCATGCCTGTTTAAGGTGGCGTGGATAGCAGATCAGGCACTAAAAAATATCTATGTAATTCAGAAATGCGCTTCATGTGGATACACGAAGGAGCAGTGTGATTATGTGTTTGAAGAATTAAAGAGCATGAAAATAGTAGACACAAAGCCTGAATCAGCCTACATTTCCGATTTATACCAGACATATGGGGAACTGTCATTTCATTGCGAAGAAGTGGATACAAACTTTCACTTTGAACCGGAATGTCAGAAAGTAGATTTTTGCAAAATATGTGAATTCTCGAAAGATTTTTGTAATTGTCAGCTTAACGCGGAACTGCAGGTGCTGCGTTATATGTTTCATAATCCGACTGTTTCAATGATACGAAAAAATGTATTTCACATGCAGGTTTGCATCATTTTAGAACAGATGGGGCACATAAGAGGGTATGTATTACCGGTTGGAGAACAATTATATAAAGCGTTCAAAGATGCCAGGAAGCGTACCTCTGCTTCATTCCTATATGACAAAGAAAAGTTGCTGGATCATATATTAAATGGAAATCGGGGAATACTGCCAGAGCAACATGCCTTGGCAGCCAGGAAAATTCTGCGGAGTTTACTGGATGCCATTTTAATAGAGAATGAGGTGTGTTCGGCAAAAAGGTATGAGGATTGTCTGAAGAAACTTCGTGCTGCACCTGCTTACCAAGGACGCGAGCGACAGCAGTTCTTTGAAGATATCTGTATATATGATGAAATTCCTTATCTGTTTTTTGCGTCAGTAGCGGTAGAATTTGGTCAGAAAGATGATAAACAGATATGTCCTGAAGGAGCACACTCTGCTCATAAAAAGAAAATATTGGTTCCTACATACAGCGACAGGCCGGCTTTATCACTGGAGGAACTGATGAGTCAGGCGAGCATGAGTGCAGGTTTTTTAGGGCATGAAGCGAAGGAAGAAGAGAAAACTTCGGGACTGAATTGCCTGGAAAATTCTAGTAAGCCCGTTCCAGACACTCAAAAAAATAATCATAAATTGCCGTTGGATTCGATAAAAAATGATCCACAGGCACATATGGAAATCCGAGAAAAGTGGGCATTGCCCGGCGAAAAAGTTCCATTCCTGTTACCGAAAACAGCAGAAAATGTGCCGAAAAATGTAGAGTATATGCTTGATTTTTTACCAGGTTCTGACCGTATAAGTCAGACATCAGAGAGTGGGACAGAAGCAGGATCGGATAAAAATACAGCACAAAATGAGGAATCTCAAAAGGTTTCAATGGCATTTATGATAGATGAAGGCGCGCTGATTGTGGAAGACGGGGATGTGATAGACATACACAGCGAGGACTTTTTGCCGTTTTGCGCCGTAGTATCTTTGGAAGAATGGCTGACTATAGATTATGCGAAACGCTGGAAGCAGGAAGGGCTATTCATAACGGTTGCGTCACGAAGATGTGCCTATTTTCTGAACAAAAAGATGATCAAACCACTTGTGTTCGAGTATCTATTTCATGTGATCCGGCGGCCAATTTATACATATTCAGTGTATCTTGTGTGGCGTATCCTTTCTATGAATGATCTTGGAAATATTCGTCCAAAAGCAAAAATTTATTCATTGTCGTCTCTTTATAATGCTGTTCAGGGGACAGACCAGTTGCAGCCAATGGCAGATATAGTGAAAGAAACTGCTCCCGATAACAGTAATGTGTATTCCGTGACAGCACTATATAAGCGCTATGTGACAAGCAAAGAACCTTTGCTGTTATCGGAAGATATAAGAAAGCTGTACCGACATTATGTGAATGTAGAATATGCTTTTGGCACATCACGCGAATGTCACAATGGAGATTTTTTGTGCCGGAAGACATTCCTGTCATGCGAGTTTTCGCCATTTGATTTGAATGAAAAGAAGAAGGATCAGATCTTTATGTGTTACGAAATTTCTCCGGATTTGATTCCAGAAAATGCACCGTCAGATCTACTTCTGGCAACGAGATATACCATTGTGCAGGCCTTAACAGAACCGATTTTTATACGTTCTAATGCAATGTTGGTGGCGCTGGACGCAAGCAGTTTTTCGTTGATAGTAGATACCAGAAACCGTCATATCATTGATGAAATGGATCAGATATTAATGAGCCGGTATGCGCATTTGCTGTCTGAAAGTGGGTGCAGGATGCCAGTGATAAAACGATACTGGATTTGAAAGATATGGGGCGGATTTTGTGCCATGTGCGTGGCATAACCCAGGTGAGAAACGCAGCGGCCTGTGCATGGCATAACTATGTTGTGCCATGTACAACAGAAGAAACTGTGCCATGCACATGGAGCTTATACAGTAAGAAAAACCTATAGAATGCCTGAAATAATGTTTTTGAACCCATAAAAAGGCATACATAAAAAGGATATTTTTAGAGCTGAAAAACCCAGAAGCCAGGCACCATGAAATATGTATGAGAAAAAATTAGAAATAAATGAGAGTAGATGAGGTGGTACATGTTACATCTTAGAATGATTTACGATGAGATTTTAAAAAATAGTGTATTTGCAAGTTCCAGGCCCGGCCGAACAGATGCAAGGGTGATTTTAATTCTGGCCCTGCTCTTAAAATATAAGCGCCTCAGGCGGGAGATGATCCTATTCCTGATTCAGCATATTGATCCGTGTATCCAGGAAGCTGGAAGCATGGGGCAGCGGACGGTCAAAACATGTATTGAACGGGGCTGGATAAAAATGCAGGAACAAGGAGGAGCGCGGGAGAAAGGACTGTATTCCATTACCCAGGCTGGGAAGAAGCACCTTTACGAATTGATAAACGAATATTTCCATGGAGATCAAAATATGGTTTCGGTCCTGGATGCATATGCTACAGGCAGGACAAATATGGAATTATCCCCGCATAAGGAAGCAGAGATCGCAGCGGCGCTGAAAATGGTACTCTCTGATTATAGAGAGAAATGGACGCAGCTGGAGTTTGAAGTTCCGTATTCAGTTGAAATGATGCGGGAGTATAGCGGCCAGGCGAAGAAGCGTGGAGATATCTTTGCAGATCTAAAATTGTCATACCGATGCACGGATCACTTAGAAGAACGTCCACTTTGTATAGAGATTGATATGGGAACAGAGCGGGTAAGTACGCATGGTGGATTACTTTTTAAATGCAATGCGTATGCACAGGTAAACCGCCGGATGCGGCAAATCTCCCTGCATCAGGCAATCAATGTGGTGTTTGTTTTCAGCAATGATCCTGCGGATGATCTTCAGCAGACAGATCTTTTAAAATTTGAATCCATAAAACGTTATCAACAGCCGCTGCTGCCATTTCTGTCCTTTATCTGCAGGCAACAGGATCCAGATGCTTCTGTAACTTTGAAAAAAATGGAACAGGCCCTGGGAAAGGTAAAAGAATGTGATGCGTTTGGCTATGAAAAGAAACAGTTTTATCGAGATGCAGAATTCTTTTTGCATGTTTTAAAGGAGCAGTGCAGTAATCAGGAGCAGGCCGAAGAGAAAGAAATCCTAGCTTGTATGACAGAAATATCGGATTTCTGCAGAAATCATTTGGAAACATCCAGAACAGAATACAGCAGGCAGTATGCTCTGAAAAAGAGAATGGATCTGTTTGAACAGATCAGAAAGAATAATTCGTATGCGTTGGAGGGGTTGAGGAATGGAATGAGCCTCTCCTGCAATTCCCATCAGGATTTTGAACAGGAAATTCCATTTTTATTCCCGGAGCTATACTTCCGGGATCAGTTTGGAGTCTTTCTTTATCATTTGGGTATTACCAGGGAAAATGTAAAGGTTTCATCCGTGTATGCCATTCCGCTGTTTGAAGAACAGGACGTTGCAGAAATTGGTACAGTTTACCGATGCGTATTTATGGTTGGTGAGCTTACGGTCCTGATTGAAAATTTGAGTTCCGATATGGGCGGCCTTATCCGGGCAAGGGATTATGTACGGCTCCCGCCGGCCGCCAGAGAGAATACCATTATGATCATGCTGATGAATGACAGGGAGGAACTGGCTGACGGGAGCTATCTGAAAGAAGGAACTTTATATAACCAGTGGGGCAGTGAGGAGCACATCACGGATCAGGCAGCCATGGGTATGGCCTTACTTGCAAAAAAGGTGGCACCGACAATGACAGCATTCGGCACCGGTTATGCTTTTGAGTCTGTTCCGTTTCTGATGAACTCTACACAGGATTATATCATGCTTCATTACTCAGAATTTCTTCAGGCACTTCAGAGACCGGTGCGGCCCTGGATACGAATGGACCTGTATGTGAAGGAACAGAACAAGGTGCCATATATTCCATTCCTTATATACCGTACAGGAGAACATCAGGAAGAGGAAACATACAAAGTTCCATTTCATAAAGAAAAGCAGTATACGCCGGTTGACTGGAGGGGGTTATGCAATGATTAGAAAGACTGTTGCCATGTCGTTGATCCTGGCAGCAGGTATCTGTGTTTATCAGGGATCGTCTTCTTATATAGAGGCGCGCATGGAACAGGAGCATTTGAAACAGGCAGCATTTCCCGGAAATGAAGGAAACCTATCAGAAGAGGAGGGGCGTAAGGGGAATGGAGCAACCAGGGAAGAAACGGTGCTTTATACTTCACCGATAGATTTTGAAGTCTTAAAGAGTATCAACCCGGATATTGTTGGCTGGATACAGATTCCTGGGACAGCTATCGATTATCCCATTTGCTGGCGGGCCGATGATAACGAATATTATATGACGCATTCGGCAGAGGGCAATAAGCGGGAATTTGGTGCCATTATGCTAGATGGATCCAATTCCTCTGCGGCAGAGGATCATCTAGTTGTACTTTATGGACACCATATGCGCAATGGGACGATGTTTAAAGATATCGTCCGGTATACGGATGCGGATTATTTGAATGACCACAAATCAATTTATTTATATTTCCCAGACAGGGAAGAGCGATACAGCGTGATCAGAACCATTGTTTGCTCAGCAAAAAGTTTTGATCCTTCGCAAATGGTGAAAGAAGAGCTGCTTTTCAAAGAATGGTGTCGCAATTCATGGAATGGATTGCCGGAAGAGACAATTCAAAAGAAAATGCTTGCACTGGTGACTTGCAGTTATGGAAGCAGGGATGAAAGGACAATTTGCTTTGCGATGATCGAAAAATGAAGGACAGGAGGTGATGCTCCTGCGTGTTAGAGGTAGGAGACGGTTATGAAAAAACGGATATTCGGACGAATGATAAAAAAATTAAAGTGGCTTGTGATAATCAGTGTGGTGCTTGTTGCATTAGGAACGGTTGGAATTGGTATTGCATCGGTATACCACATGAAATATGCACTGAAGAGTCTGTTCAATATGGAGTTCAACACGGGAAGTGATTTCTGGGCTTATGGAGATATTTCATCCTATAATAAGATCGGGGAACGGGCAGTTGCGATAGCGCGGTCACGTTTGAATTGGTCTTACAGCCAGGCAAAGAGAACCCTGGAGGGATCCTGGGACTGTTCTTCCATGGTTGCACGCTGCTATCAGGAGGCCGGCTTTGATTTAAAAGGTATTATGGGATCTGGGTGGTGCATGACAACCGTTGGTTGGAAAAATTTTGCGACCAAAAACAGACAATTCATCGAAGAAGCGGATCTTCAGCCTGGAGATGTAATCTGGTATGGTAAGTCATCGGGAAACCATATGATGATGTATGCTGGGAACGGTCAGGTGATACATGCAAAAGGAGCTAAATACGGGACGGTCTTTGAACCATTAGTAAATACCGGATACCGGTCCGCAAGACAGGTTTATTTTTTCCGGCCTTATCTAAATTTACTTGATGAAAGTATCGATGATTCCTCAGATGATGCTTTATTTACGGATTCCTCCGGGTATGGGCCTGATAATGGGATCGTCATGCAGGTGCCTGGAGGAACGGTTTGGACCGGCTGGACGGTATTTGAGTCCGGAAGGGAACGGTTTAACCTGGCTGGAAGTGATGGTGGATATGCATATGGCTGCTACCAGTTCGATATTGGATATTCACTGGTAGATTTCCTGAAATTTTGCATTTCCTATAATCAGGCGCATTATGGACAGTTCCAGCAGTTTATTGATATGTCTTCGATTGAAAGCGGATACCGCAAGGAAACAGACACAAAGCCGAGCATGATAAATCCGCCGTTATATTCTAACCGCGCTTCCCTGATCAATGCATGGCACGCCGCTTACATGAACTATCCGGATGAATTTGCAGGGCTACAGAGCCGGACCGCCTATGAGACTTATTATTTGCCAGCGCAGCGCGGACTTCTATCCAATTATGGCATCAATATAAAAGAATACAGCCCGGCCCTTCGAGGTACCATTTGGTCCCTGGCCATCCGAAATGGAGCAACGGTGAGTAAGGATAATACAAAGAATGGTTTACGATCTGCAACAAGTACATATTATCCCGGGATTGATGAGAGGGAATGGCTTACCAAAATATATGAGGCAGAGGCGAGACGGCACCCGTCCCAGAGAAACCGCTGGGGAACGGAGCAGATAGCAGCCTGCTTTGCATTTATGAATGGAGCCACGCACCTCGGTGGCCTGGATGGAAACTATGACGGGGCATTTATTGGCTCACTCAATACGAGCGCGGCAGCAGGTGGTGTTTCCAATGCCATGATGTTAAATGCCATCAAAAACGATGTGGTTTTAACTGAGAGCGATTACCGGATTTTAAAGATAAATCGGGATACGCTTCTGTACCTGCTACAGAAAGTATATGACTATGAGACTCAGTACCTGCTGCAGCGCTCTATTACCGTATACGGATTACGGGAGTATCAGATCGAGCATGAAGATGAAGAGGGAAGCTGGTACGAAGATGCTGAGGCATATGTGAGCAAACAGATACTGGTCAGCAATGAAGATACGGAATGTATGCTCCGGTTGGACTGGCAGATGCTCTATATGTATTCTATTCTGGCATCCATGGGAAGAGAAGGCCGCGGGGAGACAGAGGGAGTATGGGACTGGGAGATCACGGTAAAAGATGTGGATGTGGCATTTGATCAAATCGCGATGAAATATGATTATGCTTTTAATGTGATGACAGACGAAAAATCCGAATATGATTTTGCAACCTGCCAGAGTCTGCCGCATAAAACGGAAATTTACGGAGACCCGGACACAACAAGCGGAAGATATACCTGGTATTATCCGAACAGCCTGCTTCGCAGCGCCTCTTCCGGCTATTCTGACCTGGCATATACGTATTCTGGAGATGAGATAAACGGGATTGTTGAAACATACCAGAATGAACGTTATGAGGGGATACCGACTGCACTTACGCGGTATTATAATTTTGACCGGTTTCATACGCTTGCAAAGTATATGCCAGGAGGGTACGAGGCTCTGAAACGTTATGAAGCGTACAATCAAAAGGCAATGACTGGGAATCCCATTATATACAGTGGAAATTTTGATATGAGCATGGGTGACTGGAAATCAGTTTCTAAATAATAATTAGTCATGAGTAAACGGCAACAGTACCGGGATTGTAAACAAATAATAGGGAAAACTGAGTATGATAATTTAACCAGGCGCAGAATTTTATTACAGGGTAATGTTTTGTACCCTGGTTTTATTTGCAGCAGAAACAGTGTTAAGAGCATATATAGTCAATGGGTAACAAAAGAGTTTGGGATGATGTATAAAATTTTAATGAGAAAAATTAGATGTTTTGCACAAAATGAAAAAGAAAGATCGAAAAAAATTGACATACTTATGACATGGTAGTAAT
The DNA here is from genome assembly GCF_057861365.1 of Enterocloster sp. NCBI lineage: Bacteria > Bacillati > Bacillota > Clostridia > Lachnospirales > Lachnospiraceae > Enterocloster > Enterocloster sp. Next base: position 163,692 of record NZ_DBMACH010000007.1, on the reverse strand, counting down.
ATGTAGTCATGGACGTTCGTAAATAAAAATAGCGTTCCTATATAGGAACGAACGAGGGGAGATGGATATAGATTGATTAAAAAAGATAATAACTTTGTAACTTAATCTGTTGTTTAACATTCTGGTCGGAAACTGCAAACAAAAATATGGAAAACACATTTATTACTGTTGTGTCATCGTTGCACGGTGGGAGGAAATTTCTATGGGAGATTCAAGCAATAAAAGTGAAAACATATGGAAAAAAGGAGTAGCGCATGTTATTGATCTGCTATCTTCTTTGTTTCTTCCTTTTATTAATCTCATGGTTTCTGTGGGAATATTAAAAGGTATTTTGGTACTTATGGTTGCAAATGGGATAGTTACAGATGGAACAGCAACTTATGATATTCTGAATGCCATGAGCGACGCGTTCTTTTATTTTATTCCGCTGTTCTTAGCTTATACTGCAGCAAAAAAATTTGATGTAGAACCGTTCTCGGCAATTTTAGTTGCGTGTATTCTTTTACACCCCAGTATGACTACAGTTATGGCAACAGAGGGAACAGCCACCTTCTTTGGAATTCCTCTGAAAACTGTGACTTACTCTGCTTCTGTAATTCCCATTCTTCTGGCTATTTACTGTATGAGTTTTGTTCAGAAGTTCTGTTATAAGGTAATACCGGAAACGTTTCGATATTTGTTTACGCCTCCGGTTTGCGTGATTGTGATTGTTCCTGTTACGCTTCTTGTATTTGGACCGCTTGGAAGTTTTGTTGGCGGCTGGTTGGCAAAAGGATATGAGTGGATTTATAATTAAAGTCCCATGGTAGCCGGTATGTTTATTGGTGCTTTACAGCCGTTTATGGTTATTTTGGGGCTTCACTGGGGACTGTTCCCAATTGCACTAAACAATGTAGCGGTATATGGTTATGACACAATTATGGCATTGTTCGGCGGGGCCATTTTTGCTCAGGGAGGCGCAGCTCTCGCAGTGGCAGTCAAAGCCAAGGACGCAACGTTCAAATCTCAGGCATTATCTGCGTCATTAACTGCTTTGCTTGGCATTACAGAGCCGGCCATGTTTGGTGTAAACCTTAGACTGAAAAAGCCAATGGCATGTGCATGTGTGGCTGGCGGCATCGGAAGTGCCGTAGCCGGATTTTTCGGATGCCGGGCCGTTTCATTTGCATTGCCTGCACTCACGACATTGTCGGTATTTATGAGTCATGCCTTTGTTCCGTTTTTAATTTCACTGGTGGTTGCTTTTGGGTTAGCATTTGTATTTACAATGATGGTAGCAATTCCTGATTTAAATAACAATGAAAAGGAGATCTAACTATGAAGAAGATTGATGCACATGCACACATTTTTGAGCGTATTGCAAGTTTTGGGAAATGCGGCGAGTTAAGACCAATTGGAAACGGTGTATGTCGATGGGCCAATGGCGATGAAATGGCTATCATACCGAAAGGATACGGAGATAAAGAATTTATGGCCGAAACATTGCTGAAGATTATGGATGAAGAAGATGTCGAAAAAGCAATTCTTTTGCAGGGAAGCCTCTACGGATTTCAGAACGAATATGCTATGGAAACAGCAGAAAAATATCCGGATCGTTTTAAGGCTGCTGTAACACTGGATGCTTTCTGCAAGGAGGCAGATTCCATTCTTAATCATTTCATCGATGATCTGCATGCAAAAGTATTTAAATTTGAGGTAAGCGTTGGTGGTGGTATGATGGGATATCACAAGAATTTTATTATTGACGGTGAACCTTTTGGGAAAATTTTTGAAAAAATCTCAAAAGTAGAGAAGGCAACGTTGGTTCTTGATATTGGCAGTCCTTTCATGGAAAGCTGCCAAGTAGAGGCTGTAGACCGTCTGGCGCAGAAATATCCTGATTTAAATATCGTGGTATGCCATTTACTGGCGCCAAGAAGAGAGGATGGAGCAGCTTTGAAAAAAGCTTTGCCTTATTTGAAACACAAAAATGTATGGATTGACTTATCAGCACTACCATGGAATGTAAGTCCGGAGGCATATCCGTATCCAACTGCATTAAAGTTTATCAGCATGGCAAAGGAAGTTCTTGGAACCGAAAAAATTATCTGGGGTACCGATTCACCATGTGTTATGACAAAGTTCAAATACGCAGATTTATATAATTTTATTATTGAATCCGATGTATTTACAGAAAAAGAATTAGAAATGGTATTCTATCAGAATGCTGTTGAAGCTTATTATTTAGGTTAATCATTCATCTTATATGGTTGATATTTGACTGATATGCTGCAGACCATCTTTGGAAAAAATTGTTTTCGTAAAAGACGGTCTGCAGCAATTCTTACTATTCTGCAGAGTGGTTATATTAAAAGATCCGTTCATTCTGTTCCAAAAGTTTTTCAAAACGTGGTTTGGCAGAAAGAAGAATCTGTTCGATTTGCGTCTGCTTTTCTGGTGTGAAACGAAAAGTTGGTACGCTGACACTGATGGAAGCAGCTGGTTTTCCATTGTGGAACAGTGGGGTGGAAATACAGGAGATGTCTGGATGAGTTTCTCCACGTTCAATAGCTATGGAGGTAGCGCGGACAGTAAGAATCTGTTTGTATAATTCATCCAGATTTTTAACTGTATTTGGTGTAAACGGAATCAAAGGATTGGGGAAGAGAACTTCCAGATCCTCTTTTGTACATTCGCATAACAGAGATTTTCCAAGGCTGGTGCAGTATGCAGGAAGGCGTTTCCCGATAGAAGATGACAGGCGGATTGGTTCTGGGGAATCGACTTTCGCAAGATAGAGAACCTCAGAATGGTCAAGAATGCCGAGCTGACAAATCTCGGAGCACTGATTGACAATGGACTTCATTTCTTCCTGAAACCGTTCAAATATATTATGTGTTTCCATATAAGCAACGCCGGTCAGATAGGCATTTAAACCAATACTGTACTTTTGAGTCACCTCATTGTAAGAAGCAAAATTCTGGTTAGCCATAGTATGTATAATAGTAAACAGACTACTCTTTGGTGCAGAAAGTTGTTGGGAAAGCTCTGCAAGGGTCATTCCGTCCGGTGTGTTTGATAATGCTAACAATATAGATAACACACGTACTGTTGAGCGGTGCTCGTCTTTGGTCATGGCAAATTCCTTTCTATAAATAATACTTATATAGGCGTTTGCGAAACGCCACAAACCGCATAAATACGGCATATTTTGTTACCTATAGGATAAAGGTGGATAACTTTGGCTTAATCACAGATTTGAGTTTCGCAACACCTAAATAATACTTATATTATACTATAGAACTATAATGTGCAAGATAGATATCTGTCAAGAATAAGGAGGTAGGAAATTATGCGAAATGCAATGCTGATCAATGAAAAAGATAATGTCATTGTAGCAATTGAACCGCTTTCGAAAGGAACGAATGCGGTGTATCAGGTGAATGGAAGATCAGAGGAGATAAAAGTGCTGGAGGATATTCCTATGTATCACAAAATTGCCAGAGTTCCGATAAAAGCCGGAAGCGAAATTATCAAATATGGCGAGTACATTGGAGAAGCAGCTTGTGATATTCCGGCCGGATCGTATGTGCATACACATAACGTTTTAAGTATCAGAGAAAAGAAAGTAGATTGAGGAGGGATTTTTATGAATTTTTGGGGCTATAAAAGACCAGATGGCAAGGTAGGGATTAGAAATCATATATTGATTTTGCCGGCAAGTATCTGTGCATCAGATACTACAAGGATTATTGCTTCTCAGGTAGAAGGAGCCATTACCTTTAATAATCAGAATGGCTGTTCTCAGGTACCGCCGGATATGAAGCTGACAATGGATGTTCTGGCAGGATATGCTGCAAATCCAAATATTTACGGAACCGTTGTTGTTTCACTGGGATGTGAAGGATGCCAGATGGATTTGGTAGTAGAAGCAATTCGTGAAAGAACCAACAAGCCGTTGAAAACCCTGATCATTCAGGAAGAAGGCGGTACAATCAAAACGGTTGAAAAGGGAGTTCGTTACGCACAGGAAATGGTAGCAGAGGCTGGACTTTTAAGAAGGGAAGAATTCCCTATCTCCGAGCTGATTTTAGGAACAAACTGTGGCGGCAGTGACCCATCATCCGGACTAGGTTCAAATCCGCTTGTTGGTGAGTTGAGCGATCGCTTTGTGGAAATGGGCGCAACATCGGTGCTTTGTGAAACGACAGAATTTCTGGGAGCGGAACATATTCTGGCAAGGCGTGCTGCCAATAAAGAAGTACATGATAAAATTTACAAAATTGTGTATGACTATGAGGAATCATTAAAAAGAATCGGGCAGGAGATCCGGAACGGAAATCCGTCACCAGGAAATATTGCGGGAGGTCTTACAACACTGGAAGAAAAATCACTGGGTTGCATTCATAAAGGTGGAAAAAGTACGATCAATGCTGTATACGATTATGCAGAGCAGCTGAAAACAGGTGAAGGTTTGATCATCATGGACACGCCAAGTAATGATGCGGCATCTGTAGCTGGATTGATTGCAGGAGGATGCCAGCTTGTTGTGTTTACAACTGGTCTTGGAACACCAACTGGAAATGCAGTAGCACCGGTTATGAAAATTACAGCAAATAAGAAAACTTATAAAACGATGCAGGACAATCTTGACTTCGATGCTAGCCATGTGATTTATGGACCGGAAACCATGGAAGAAATTACAGATCAATTTATGCGGGATGTGATTGACATTTGCAATGGAAGGCTGGTAAAAGCTGAGGCACTTGGATACATTGAAACAGCAATTTCCCGTGCCTGCAACTATATGTGATGATCAAAAAATATAGAACTAGGAGAAAGACAGATGAGAGCAGAATATATTTGTCCGGTACTGACTGCATTTGATGAAAACGGAAAAGTTGATATGGAGGCAATGAAAAGGCAATTTGATCACCTTATAGAAGGCGGATTGAACGGAATAGCGATCATGGGTAGTTCTGGAGAATTTTATGCGATGACATTGGAAGAGGCAATGGCATTTGCCAGAGATTCTATCGCATATTTAAAGGGCAAAATTCCAGTTGTGCGCCCAGCTAAGGGTGTGTAGTCAAGCCGGTGGGAATCCGGTTTATCCAAGGTTTAGCCAACCAGATAATAGCGAGTCTTGGGACGATGTCGGTAACGGCATCTGACAAGCGTAGACAGCAAGAAAGCAGGGTTGAATAGTGATTGAGCTTCGAAACGTTAACTTCAGTTGGTCGACGTCTTAACTGGTGCGGAAGACAATATCATATAATGCGATATGGCGAGTGTTATGTGGCACTGCGGAGTCAGAGAACCAATCATGTTTTATATTGTGAATACACATCAACTGGGGAGAACCTGCCGTTTCTCGAAAAAGAGTATGAAGTCACAACTGAAAACGGAGGACTTCAAATGAATGGCAGGTAGTCGGACAATCTCATAGTACTGTAGAAATCAGGTAATGCCGATGGAGGGAAGGGGATTGCATAGTAAAGGTCTTACTGAGGACACATTATCCGTACTCAGGGACGGAGGAAATAATGGAAACGAAATTAGTAAGAATAGCTGAGATATCGGTAAAATCAAAACATCCTATATTTACATCAGTGTACCACTTGATAAATGAAGATATGCTAAAGCAATGTCATAAGAAATTAGATGGGAGCAAAGCAGTCGGAATCGACAAGGTAACCAAAGATGAGTATGGGAAGAACCTTGACAGAAATATCAAGGATTTAGTACAAAGGCTGAAAAACAAATCCTTTAAGCCACTTCCATCGCTGAGGGTATACATTCCTAAAGCAAATGGAAAGAAAAGACCATTAGGGATAGCTTCTTATGAGGATAAGATTGTACAAATGGCAGTGAAGAAAATATTGGGTGCTATTTATGAGCCAAGATTCCTAAACTGTATGTATGGATTCAGACCGAACAGAGGTTGTCACGAAGCGATAAAAGAGGTATATCAACGGATAAGTTATGGGAAAATCAGCTATATCGTAGATGCTGACATCAAAGGGTTCTTTGACCATATCGACCATGAGTGGATGATGAAGTTTCTCGAATGGAACATACAGGATAAGAACTTACTGTGGCTGATACGTAAATATCTTAAAGCAGGAATAATGGAACAAGGTAAATTTGAACCAACAGAGGAAGGTTCGGCACAAGGCTCCGTAATGAGTCCGATGCTTGCGAATATATACATGCATCATGTGTTGACGCTGTGGTTCAAACTTGTAGTGAAGAAGGAAATGCAGGGAGAGTGTTTTCTTGTCAACTTTGCGGATGATTTTGTTGCAGGATTTCAACATAAGTCAGAAGCTGAAAGATACTATAAAGAGTTAAAAGAACGAATGGAAAAGTTTAGTCTGGAACTTGAGAGTAGTAAAAGCAGATTGATTGAATTTGGAAGATTTGCAGAGCAGAGTTGCAGGGCAAGAGGGGAACATAAACCGGAAACATTTGACTTTCTGGGATTTACTTTCTACTGCAGCAAAAATCGAAAAGGAGGTTTCGCACCAAAAGTACAGACTTCAAGAAAGAAGTTTGAGCAAAAGGTCAGAGCCTATAAGAACTGGATTTATGATAATCGAAATCGACCGATGCGAGAGATAATCAAGGAATTGAATGTGAAGCTAATCGGACACTATCGGTACTATGGTGTTACATGGAATTTCCGAAAGATAACAACATTTTTACATAGGGTTCAGCAGTTTCTGTTTAAAGCCATGAATCGGAGAGGTTGTAGACGGGCATACACATGGAATGGATTTGTGGAAATGCTCAAGTATTATCCATTAGCAAAGCCTAAAACGTACTATTGCTTATATTAAAGTGAATGTTACTATGAGGAGCCGTATGCGGGAAAACCGCACGTACGGATCTGTGAGGGGCTAAGATTGAGAGGTCTTAGTCTACTCGACTACATAGGAACAGGTCGGTTGATTGCAGATGAGACAATCCAGTTCTCTAATTATGTATTGGATCAGGGCGCAACTGCGGTTATGATTGTCGGACCATATTATATAGGAACAGATGATGCCGGAGTAGAAGAGTATTATGATTATGTAGCCGAACGAATTAATGGTAATATCATTCTTTATAATTTTCCGGATAGAACAGGATTTGATTTGTCCGTAAATGTAATTTTGCAGCTGCTTAAAAAGCATAAAAACATTATTGGATTAAAAGATACGTTCGGTGCTCCGTCTCATACAAGGACATTGATCGGTAGGATCAAACCGGAATATCCGGAGTTTAGAATTTATTCGGGCTATGATGATAATTTTGCACATGTAGTCAGCAGTGGCGGGGATGGCTGTATTGCAGCATTATCTAATGTTTTCCCTAAACTTTGTTCTGAATGGGTAGATGCGGTTGAACATGATAACATGGAAAAAAGCGCACAGATCCAGCAGACGATAGATGCATTAATGGATTTTTATGCTATTTCCACTCCGTTCATGCCGGCCATGAAATATGGGTTGTCCGTAATCGGTATTCCGTTTCCGCTTACATGTAAACGACCAGCGCTTGAGGTAACAGAAAATCAGAAGCAAATGGTCGATGGGATGTTGAAAGAAATTATATCTAAAATTCAGAAATAAAGAAATGGTTATCTCTGAGTCTTTTTAGAAGAACTTTTTTAGGCTGATTAAGTAACTGGGCATGCTTTAGCTTAGTTCAACTTTTTCAGCCTAAAACAGTTTAAAATGAATAAAGCCGGTGCAGGATTTGATATCCAGTACTGGCTTTATTCATTTTGAAGAGGTGCGGTGTAGAAGTTAATTATCAATGTAATCGCAAGAAAAAAGCAAGAATCTAAGCATGGAGTTTTTTTAGATAATGTTATGATAAATATATTGGGTAGAAGGAGAAATCTACCTAATTGATTGGGAATACATTGGTTTAAACTATGCGGCGAATGATATTGGATGTATTTTATGTCGTTATGATTGGTCGGATGAGCAGATAGAGAGATACCTAAAGGCTTTTGTTGGTAGAACGTTAACGGAAGATGAACATCGGTATTATATTGCATTTATCCCTATTTCGGCGTTTTATTGGTTCTGCTGGGGGATTTATAAAGGTAGCGTTGGTGATGATGACAGTTTTTTCTTCTTACCATCTTACAGAAATTTGGTGAGATTTATTGACTTCGCATTGGAAAGTTATGGAGAAAAGGAATAATGGTCACAGCAATAATTCTTGCGGGTGGAGTTGGCTCTCGTGTGGGTACAGGGCGTCCGAAGCAATTTATTGAAGTACTTGGAAAACCAGTTTTGGCATACACAATTGAAATTTTTCAGAATAATCCTCAGATAGACGCAATAGAGGTTGTTTGCCATAAGAAATGGAAAGAGTATCTTATGGGAATGATCGAACAATATGGTCTGAACAAAGTAAAGTGGATTGCAGATGGCGGAGATACTTTTCAAGATTCTGTAATGAGCGGTATCAATAATTTAAAGGATACAATCAAGCCTGATGATTATGTTATGATTCAATATGGGGCTGCACCGTTTACATCGGATAAAATTGTCAATGATGTGATCCGTGTGATGAAAGATAAAGGATCAGCTATTACAGCTACGCCATGTTATCAGTTGTTAGGAAGTAATGACGAAAATGCTACTAGCAAGACATGGGGTGATAGGGATAAATATATTCAGATTGCATGTCCTTATGGGTTCAGATTTGATTATCTTCTGAATGTGTACGAGAGGGCAAAAAAGAAAGGATTAATTGAGAAGGTCGAACCGCATACAACTTCTTTGATGTATGCTCTTGGAGATAGATTGTATCAGGCGTATGGAGATCAGACAAATATTAAAATTACAACAAAAGAGGATCTTGCGTTGTTTGAGGGTTACGTACTATTGCAACAAAGAAAAATGAAGCTATGAAATTGATTTGATGAAATCAATTTACATAAAAGTAATGAGAAAAGAGTGTTATTAGAAAAATACAAGTGATTCGTATTGTAAAAAGCTATACATAGTGGTACACTGTAAGAAACAGGAGGTGCATACTATGGCAACAAAAACTGCAAATGTAACAGCCCGAATTCAACCGAATATAAAAGAGCAAGCAGAGGCGATCCTTGAGAGACTTGGAATCCCTGTATCTGTATTCATAGATATGACATACAGGCAGGTCATTATGCGTGATGGAGTACCGTTTTCACTTGATATTCCAGATAAGCTTGCTACAAGAGATTCTATAACACAAGCTGAATTTAATACTATGATGCAGACCGGACTTGCACAGGCAAAGAGGAATGATTCTCTATCTGTTGATGAGGCTTTTAATCAATTAAAGGTGGAGATATAGTACATGGATGAATATGAGGTAAGGGTAACAAGGCAGGCATTGGAGCAGATGAAAGAGATAATGCATTATATTTCAAATGATCTGATGGTACCGGACGCAGCGGATAATCTGCTTGATAAGATAAAGGCAGAGATTATGAAGTTGTCGTGTTTTCCGAAAAAACATGCCTTGATTGATGAAGAACCTTGGAGGACGGAGGGAATGCGTAAGATTGTCGTTAAGAATTTTCTGATTTATTATTGGGTTGATGACGAAAACAGCAGAGTTCAAGTAACAGCAGTTATCTATAGCAGACGCGATCAAATTAGGCAGCTTGCCAATATGGATATGGAATAGCAGCCTAACTTGTCAGGGGATTGGTGAACTACATCGGCAATTCGAAAAAAGCGTGGCATCTGCATTGTAGATACTGTGATCTACAATGCAGATGCAGTAGGAGTTTATAATATTTTGAGAAAGTATCATGCCGTATCCGGCAAAGAAATTGATATGCCCGTAACCGGGTTGAGCAGTACAAAAACAATAAAAGCAGCTGTGTAACCCATCTGGGTAGCAGTATGGGTGTCATGGACGCACCTCTGAAGCTACGGAGCTATGCTTCGTAATCAGATGCTCGGTAATTCAATTGCCGATGTAGTTCACGATATAGCAGAACAAAATGTTCAATGATGGTAATTAATAGCAGGAAGATCACGATTGCTTTCCTCTACATCCATTGCAAATGTTTCGTTTAGTTTCTGCTGGATGGCGATATATGTTTTAAAATCCTCTTCACTGAAGCTGCTTAGATTCTGATAGCTTCGCTGGTAACAACATTTTTCAAAATGGTCATGGTCCCTAAATATCTTCTCACCGTCTTCTGTGAGGTACAGCTGGTATTCACGGTTGTTTTCTTTATTCCTTTTCTGAGTGATCAGTTCTTTTTTCCTAAGTTTCCTTATTAATTGAGAGCAGGCACTGGGAGTTTTTTTGAAGATTGCGGCAATTTCGTTGGCAGTGATTCCTGGGCGGTGTCCAACCTGATGGATGATCTGAGATTCGGCCTGATAAAGGGTGGCAGATCCATAGTTATGAGGAACGGAATCATAGTCTATGATAAGGCGGCAGCTTTCGTCTAATTCATCTAACATTTTACAATATAATTCATAGCGTTCATCTATATGCTGATTATCCATAAGAATATAAGTTCCTTTTCTAATTTTTTATTTCTTACTTCATAATTATAAAGGAGGAGTGGGGGTAAAGTCAATTAAACAGTGCCCATATTTTTGTTTATTTCGCATTATGTACCTTGTAATTCGTGTTGAAATTTGTTACAGTTATAGTGTAGCAGCTTAAATATTAAGCAATATGATCATACAGAGGAGGTATTTGTTATGGCAAGATTGGCAGTAGGAGAAAAAATGCTGGATTTTACAGCAGCAGGTGCATTTGGACCAGAAGAGGCATTAAGCAGCCGTGTAGGAAAAGGAAAGACAGCAATCGTATTTCTCAGGTACTATGGATGTACATTGTGTCAGTATGATATCCATACTTATGCAGAACATTACCAGGAGATTGTAGGAGATACTGGTAAGCTTTTTGTAGTATTGCAATCGACGCCGGAAAGCATTAAGAAGCAGATGACACGGGAAACACTTCCTTTTGAGATCATCTGTGACCCGGAAGGAAAACTTTACAAAGAATTTGAAATCAACCCGGCAAAAGATAAGGAAGAGCTTGGTGGTGGAAATGTAGTAGCTAAGGTAACGGAAGCAAGAAAGCTATTTTCCCATGGAGATTATGAAGGAGAGGAACTGCAACTTCCAGCTGCATTTGTTGTAAAGTCTGATCTGACCATTACTTATGCAAAATATGGAAAAGATGGGGCAGATGTACCGACTCCACAGGAGTTAGAACAGCTTCTTAAATAATAATGGTGACTAAAAAATAAAGGGCAGATGATGCAGAAAAATGTGCATTATCTGCCTTTACTATGTAAAAAGAAAAGAAATCTAAAAATGACGATGTAAATATTTTATAAAAAATCTAAAATATATCTTGATTTATTGAATAAAATGTACTATATATAAAGTACATTAAAAATTAAGCAGCTTAATAATTTAGTACATACAAGAAAAGTGGAATACTATTATAGACGTATGATAGTATCCCAAAGCTACAGTCCATCTGTGCCTGTCAGGAGAAGGGAGGTACAGACGAAAAAAAGGAGAGAAATATGGCAGAGTGTAAAGGGAGTTCAACAAAACAATTAAAGCAGTGTCTTGGTTTTTGGGATTTAATGGGAGCATCAGTTGGACAGATCATCGGTGCAGGTATTATGACGCTGTTAGGAGCAGCAATAGCCATGACTGGTCGTTCTGTACCAGTAGCATTTTTGATCGCAGCTGTGATCACGATATGCCAGTATGCACCGCTCGTATTTATAGCTGGCACCGTCCGTCTTAGGGGGGGGGGCAATATACAATGATCACTATGCTTACCGGTAAGAAATACGCGGGAGCATACAGTCTTATTTTTACATTTTCAAACTTAAGTCTTTCCATGTATGCATTATCATTTGCAAGTTATTTTATCTCTTTATTTGGTTTTGGTAATGAACGTGTAGTTGCATTGGTAGTGCTGACTATTTTCTTTATTCTTAACTGCCTTGGAATTGATAAATTTGCAAAAGTGCAGAATCTGATCGTAGGATGTTTGGTAATTGCGTTAGCTGCTTTTGCTGCCTTTGGTGTAGGAGAAGTAAAACCTGGATATATGGCAGCAGATTCCTGGATGACTGGCGGCATGATGGGGCTTTTCCAGGCTGGAGGACTTTTAACCTTTGCAGTAGGTGGCGCAAACTGTATTGTAAATCTTTCAGCAGAGGCAAAGAAGCCAACCAGAGATATTCCGATGGTTATGATCATTTCTACCCTTTGTGTAGCTGTTATCTATGGTATCGTAGCTGTTGTTGCAGCAGGCGTTCTTCCTGTAGAGCAGGTAGCAGGCGAGAATCTGTCAATTGTAGCAAAAGAGATCCTTTCGGGCCCTGTTTACGTATTCTTTATGTTTTGCGGTGCTGGATTTGCGCTGATTTCTACCTTAAACTCCCAGTTTGCTTGGGCGCCAAAGCCTATCATGCAGGCATGTGATGATGGATGGCTTCCTCATAACCTTGCAAAACTTTCAAAATGGAATACTCCGGTCGTTCTTTTAGGCATTCTCTATGTGATCGGTGTTGTATGTATCCTTACCGGATTAAGCGTTTCTATTTTAGGAAATATGTGTCTGGTTGCTAATGGTGTTATTACATTTATGATCAACTGCTCTGTATTTAAACTCCCGTCTGTTGTTTCAGAAGCATGGGATAAATCCAGATTCCGTTGTAGCAAGAGTGTGCTTATGCTGATAACTGTACTTGGTTCAGTAGCATCTGCTTTTAATATTTATCTGAATGCCAGCAGACTTTCCCATAATTTACTGCTGATCAATGTTGTTGTGATTGTAGTAGCATTTGTTTTTGGTACAGTACGTGAGAAAAAGGCAACTGTAGAGGTGAGTTACGAAGAGGCATAAAAAATAGGATAAGTTAAAAAAATAAATATTTTTTACAAATAATATGATACGAACAGGAGAAGAAAAACTATGAAGTATGATTTTACATCTATTATGGACCGTATGGGAAAGGATGCAATTGCTGTAGAGGCACTGGGACAAAATCCAATGGCACCAAAGCCACCAAAAGAAGGATTTGATGTTATTCCGATGTGGGTTGCAGATATGAACTTCCCTACAGTACCTACCATTCCAGAGGCAATTATTGAACGTGCAAAACATCCGGCGTATGGTTATTTTTCAACCCGCAAGGAGTATCTGGATTCTATCATTAAATGGCATGAGACAAGAAATGATGTAACAGGGCTGACACCGGAGTGCATTGGCTATGAAAATGGTGTTCTTGGTGGTGTGATTACTGCATTAAATGTATACTGCTCAAAGGGAGATAACGTTCTTTTACATAAACCTACTTACATTGGTTTTACAAACAGCCTGACCAATAATGGATATCACATTGTCCACAGCGACCTGGTAAAAGATGAAAACGGCGTATGGCGTATGGACTTTGATGATATGGAAAAGAAGATCGTAGAGAATAAGATCCATGCAGCAATCTTCTGTTCTCCTCATAACCCATGTGGTCGTGTTTGGGAACGTTGGGAGATTGAAAAGGCAATGGAAATCTACAAAAAGCATGACGTAATGGTTATCTCTGATGAAATCTGGTCTGATATTATTACAACCGGACATAAGCATGTTCCAACCCAGAGTGTGTCTGAAGATGCAAAGCAGCGTACAGTGGCTCTTTATGCACCAAGTAAAACTTTTAATCTGGCAGGACTTGTAGGAAGCTATCACATCATTTATAATAAGCATATTCGCGAGCGCGTAGACAAAGAGGCATCTTTATCCCACTACAATAGCATGAATGTACTTTCCATGCATGCCCTTATCGGCGCATATAAGCCGGAAGGCTATGAATGGGTAGAAGAGCTTTGTGAAGTGATCACAAAAAATATTGATTTTGCCTGCAATTATATTAAAGATCATTTTGAAGGAGTTTCAGTTGGAAGACCAGAAGGAACCTATATGCTGTTTGTAGATTGTACAGAGTGGTGTAAAAAGCATGGCAAGACCATTGAAGATGTGGAAAAAGCAGCATGGGATGTAGGTGTTGCATGCCAGGATGGCCGTATGTTCCATGGCCCGTGCCATTTACGTATTAATCTGGCACTTCCTCTTTCAAGAGTACAGGAGGCATTTCATCGTTTAGACAAGTACGTATTTAATGTGGAGTAAGCAAAAGACGAAGGATTGAGCTGGAAACAGAAAGGAGATATGGACTGCTGCAGAATAGGAAAACTGTTTTGCAGCAGTTTCTATGTGTAGTAGATGGACATTTTAAAATTGGTACTTGTATTTTGTGTGATCATAGGTGTTATGTGGATGAAAAAGCCTATGTGGATGGCTGTGATCGCGGCATCTGTTGCAACAATCTTTTTGTATGGCCTTTCGCCAGATGTAGCGGTTCACGGAATCATAAAAGGCGCCACAGCCAGAGCTACCGTTGAAACGCTGGTAGTATTTTATTCCATTACATTTTTGCAGAGAATGATGGAGAAAAGAAAAAATTTAAGCAATGCCCAGGTTGCAATGAACGGCCTGTTTAATAATAACCGGGTAAATGCTTCAATCGTTCCTTTTCTTTTAGGTATGCTTCCGGCTGCCAGCACAGTATTGATCTGCGGCCCTATTGTTCGGGAAAGTGTAAAGGATTCTGACCTTAGCGTGCCGGAACAGGCATGTATCACATCTTATTTCCGCCATATATCAGAAGCTTTTGTGCCTACTTATACCAGCATTTTTATTGCGTTGGGGATTACAGAAGGCCGTGTCAGTGCAGGAACCTTTATTTTAGCTATGCTGCCTATGGTAGCGGCACTTTTTGCTGTAGGCTGGATCTTTTATCTACGCCGGGTGCCTAAGGATACAGGAATGGTGCCGGATCAGCCAAAAGGGTATTACTGGAAGCTTCTGGCACAGAGTATCTGGGCCATTGCACTGACTATTGCATTGATCCTGATCTTTAACCTGCCTGTATGGGGCGCAGTGTGGATCTGTATTTTATTAAATGTATTTGTAAACCATTTTAATGGAAAAGAACTGGTTCCGTTTATCCGTACTGCTTTTGAGACCAGACTACTGCTCAGTACACTGCTGATCATGATCTTCAAGGAGCTGCTTACAGAAACAGGTGTTATCACATCACTGCCGGAGTTTTTCTCTGCGCTGCCGATCCCTACATTCCTTGTATTTGTGCTTCTGTTCCTCTTTGGAACCATTGTAGCGGGAACACAGGCGATCATTGTATTATGTATGCCTATGGCAATGGAAGTGATCACCCCAGGGCATACAGGACTGGCGCTGTTTACACTTTTAATGTGTATCGGTTATGTGGCAATGCAGATTTCTCCTACTCACATATGCCTGGTTCTTTGCTCGGAAGATTACAAAATCTCACTGGGAAGCATGATACGTAAAACGACTCCTATGGTTGCCTTATTTACGCTGATCGCCATTGCTTATTATGGGTTGCTTAGTATGATGGGATTTTAAGATGGAAAAGATTTCATGACACGGAAAACTGATAACATATGACCTGTCAGGGTGTATGCAGAAAGATAGAATTTGACTACAGAAAGTATGTATGCTATATGCCGAGTTTGCCACTTGAAGAAAATCTTCCAGAAATGCAGATATTATCCACTTTCTGGAAGGTTTGCCGTAAAATAATGAAATGTACTTAAAAGGTCTGTATCTGTTTTTTCATTCGTTTCAGTTTTTCATCTGTATATTACTTAGCAAAATGACTAAGCAGATGTTAAAAGGCATTCGTGTCAATTCAAAAGAGGAATTATCGGAACGAATATATCGCTACTTCGATGAGATCAATGCTGACCCGATTGTTTATCATTGGACATATAAAATGGATGAAATTGATCCGGATGAGGCAGCCACTATTTAAACTATCAACAATTTAATATTCGATGTACTAGCATGGCATATTGCACCAGAAACAGACGCTGGCGAACGGTGGCGAGTATTGCGACTATTTTATTATAGGAAATAAAGAATAGATTGAAAAGGGGATATCCGGACGCTTTGAGGGTGCTGGAGATCCTCTTCCTATTTATCACATTGTCGGTTGTAATATTTCAGTCCATTTAAAATATCCGGATTTTGAAAGGCAAGCTGCCGGAGAATGAGTTCATATAAACTGATCGGAATATATTTTTCTTCCTCTGGATCTTTAAAAGTTCTGTTTTGGATAATACGAAGGACCGGGCTGTTATCCGGGATCTGCTTTTTACATCGCTGGATCCAGGAAAGAACAGCCAAATCTCTGGCCTGAGTCAGTTTTCCGTCTTCATCTTCTAACCCATATAAGGTAAAAAAGAGAAACGTATCCGATTCTGCGAGGTAGTAGGGCCGATGCCGCAAAAGGAACAGGGTATATTGTGGTTCCAAATACCAGCGGATAAAATACGCCGCGGCATAATACAGGATACATATACCTAAAAAACTGGTTTTTAACTGCGGATAGTAGCGAAAAAAACCATAGTAAGCCATGAGGCAGGCGATGATATAGGGGATTGTCAGGTGGAAGCGTTTCATCATACGGTTCGCCCTGGCTGCTGCCCGTAGCTCCTGTTTGTTTTTCGAAAGAACACTGTAAAACACTGGGGCATCCGGCAGGGGATGACCGTGATCATTATTTAAAAGCATCATTTATTTCTCCTGAAGTTTGGAAAGCCGGTCAACCAATGATGACAGGGAGGGGTGGAGCGGACTTTCCGGATCTTCATATAGTGACAGGTAAGAATTATTATATTTCCAGACCTGGTCATAGTACGGCAGCGTTATAAGAATCGGAATGTGAAAAAGCTCCTCTATTTCCTGATCCGAGTACATTCGTTGTTCTTTCCTAATTTGAGTTACGATCACATGCATGTGATCGTAACTGACCTGCTTTTGGGTCAGCAGTCGGCGAAAGCGCTGATTGTTTTTAATTGAGCATTCCGTATCATCTGTGATCAGCAGGGCCAGGTCCGACATTTCCATAAGTTTTGCGGAAGCATCCGTGGATGCCATATCGGTATCGATAAGAATCAGGTCAAAATAAGTCTTCAAAGAAGAAATGAGCTGTATGATCCGATTGAGAGGCAGATGGTATGCTCCTTTCACCTGTTTGGCGGATAAAAGATGGATATTCCGACCGGGGACAGGCGTAAGATAGGGTTCCAGATCCTGCCAGTACAGAGGGGAAAGATCCCCCGCATTGTGCTTAAACAGATATTCCATTGTACGTGTTGGAAGTATGCGGAAAAGTGTTTCCTGGGCAGGGCAGGAGAGGGCCATATCAACCAGACAGACGGAAACGTCTTTACTAAATGCAATCGCCAGTTCTTTGGTTAATGTGGAGGTTCCAACTCCCCCTTTGGCCGAAATAAGTGATACAACGGCATGGCTCATATATTTTTCTGAATTCATAAAACTCCCCTTTTGAAATCTTAAGGATATTATATCTCAGGAGAGTGGTTCTGTCTAATAGTAAACCCGCTTCGCTTACCATAAGGCAACTTGTGATAATTTTTTTAAGCGGTATAATGCTTTTGAGATGAAAGTGGTCGGTGCCATTTAGAAGGTGAAATGGAATGAAAATTATATGTAAAAAGGGCTGCAGCTTAAAAAGCGCATTGCAGATAATGTCAGAATATATTGAGAAGAAGGGGCTGGAGTATCCTCTCATAAGCGGGGATTTGGAGATAGAAATCTCTTTGAAAAATCAAAAAGGGGAAGAATACCCGGGCAATAATCAGACGGTGTACTTTGATGAAAAGGAACTCCCTTTTCGGAATTGTGTACCCACTGAAAACGAGCCTATAAACATGCATTCACAATGCATAAAAACACGTTCCGGCTATTTCCCACACATTGAAATATACACTTAGATAACGTATAATACGAAATATATTTTGGGGAGGATTATGACCATGAAAAAGAAATTATGCAGTATTGTTTGTCTTTGCTACTTTGTTTCAATTATGTTATGTGCATGTGGAAGAAAAGAACAGGGGAATCCTATTAGATTGCCAGCCAGAGAGGATATTGTATCGATTGGTGTCTCTGACGGTGACAAATATGCTATGTCACCTAACACAGAAGGTGAAGCTACGGAGTTTATTGATGAATTTTTATCTATGCTAATGGATATGGAAACAACCAGTCAGCAATCAATCAATGATGCACCGGTCAACAAAGATTCTATTACGATCAATATAAATTGTGATGGGGCGGCAGGAACTACTCTTTTTTACTATGTAGATAAAGGAATCGAATATGTAGAACAGCCATATCAAGGAATTTATAAACCAACGCCTGCTTTAGGTAATTGTATAACTGAAATGCTTGCTTCGGCAGATAATAGACCGCTAATGGTAACATTTCAGGCATCGGTAATTGAAACGAATCATGATTCAATAATAGTAAAACCGGTAGATGGTTCTTTGGAACTTGATTCAGCAGATAAGTTTTATATATCAAACGAAGAGAACCTTGAATTGCAAATTGGAGATTTCGTAGAAATTAGCTATAACGGAGAAATAATGGAATCATATCCTGCACAATTAGGAGAGGTTTATAAAATTACCGTGATAGAACAGACAGAAGCAAATGCCATGTGGGATAGAATACCTATGGTAAGAATAGATGGTAAATTATACTACGATACAGGGAGAGAAAGCATCATGGATGCACGTTGTGGCACTATGGATGGAGAAATAACATCAACTGTCGATGGAACTGAAATACCAACAGAAGATAGTCAGTCTAATTTTGGAAGTGGATTTGGTTATCAGTATGGGGCAGACGATACAATAGAAATTTATATGAATGAAAAGTGGTTCGTCTTTGAATACAGAGAAGAATCTGAATGAGAGAATAAACGATAGATAAGTCGAATTAAATTCAAAAGGCTGTCTCAATAAAGGGATAGCCTTTTTTCAATTCTCAGCCTAAATTTTCTCAATATTCAGTAGGCAAAATCCAAGATACAGTTGCTCAAATTGCTCGAAAAATTAAGAAATGTATGAATATACACTAAAATTGGGGAAATGAACAGCGGGAACACTTTTCCGAAAAGGGAGAAAAGGAATTGGAGCTTCTTCAGCGCCATGAGAAAACACCGGATTGTTATAATATCGATGCATTGACGGGCCTGTATAACCGAGGAAAGTATGAACGGGATATCCGTATGTTTCAGGCTACAGGGTATGAACGGCTGACCTGTGTTTATATGGATGTGGTAGGACTTCATGAAGTCCTTGCCCACGAACGCGCCCGAAAAGACAGCTAGGACATCACGCAGGAAATTGAAATCTACTTCAATTTTTTGGAACGCTATATCCCACCATCCTTGCAGCCGGTTCTTTTATCCACGGAGGAACAGGAAGAACTGCGAAAAAAAGAAGAACGCAAGGATAGGCTCTATCAGAACTATTTGAAG
Organism: Enterocloster sp.; assembly: GCF_057861365.1. NCBI lineage: Bacteria > Bacillati > Bacillota > Clostridia > Lachnospirales > Lachnospiraceae > Enterocloster > Enterocloster sp. The sequence goes on along the minus strand of NZ_DBMACH010000007.1, from coordinate 144,266 downwards.
CGGAAAGCCAACGGTGCACAGAAGCGGTATGAGGACAAAATTAAGGCGAAGAAAAGGGCGGAAATGGACGCTAAGAAAGCCCTGATCCGGGCTGAGAATATGAAAAAAGGTGTTTTTTCTACGGGCTGGCAGCTATCAAAAGGAGAACCGCGCAAATGCGGAATAGTAGCCAGCGCAGCAGTCTAATCATCACGGAGCAAAGGAGAATGAATATGGGTAAGTTGACTTACATTCGTTGTGGAGATTATGATATACCCAACCTAAAACTTTCTGCGCAGCCGGAAACTTCTATCGGCAAGTACGGCAGGATGAGAAAATCCTACCTAAAGAAACATCGCCCCATTCTCTACAACCAACTGCTGATGAGCGAGAAGCTGTATCCACATCTGTTAGAGATTGACCGGACATCGCAGGAGCGCGTGGACACCATATTGCCTCACATGATGGAGACTGCGAGTGTTACGGAAGAACTGAAAGCCTGTGACCCTATGCGTTGGGTGGGGCTGATGAACACATTAACGGCACAGATTGAGAAAATTTTGATCAGGGAACTGATTTGCAACTAAATGGGAGGTGTGGGAAATGCTGACCTTTGAAAAGGTTTTGAAAGTGTTTCAGGCATATCTGGATGATGATCCTCTGTATGCGGTGGTTCAGACTAGCCACGGTTATACATTGATGGCATGGGAACCCCACCGGAATGATTGGTACAGCGCCGACATACAGAAAACCCCGGATGATTTACGGAACGCTTTGTTGGGTACATACGCTAATTTTCTGGAAGATAAGATTACCGGAAATGACCGTGACCTGACTGTGACAGAAACGGAGAAATCCAGCAGAGGTGTCGGGAATTTTTGGAAAAGTGCCGGGAAACTTGATACAGAAACGCCAGAAGGAGGCCGCGATTATGCGTCCTCCTTCTGCTTCGCAGTCTGTTCCATTTTGAGCGCCCCGTCTATGGCACCTTCAATAATCGGCAGGTATTATTCAGGGCAAAGCTTCAGCTTGTGACTGACCCGTTGCCGCTGTTCGCTTTCTTCCCGCATGATCTCCGGGTTAAAATACCGTTCCACGGGAAGTCCGCAGATCTTAATCAACTGGATCATCACAGGCAAGCTCGGAATCGCACCTTGATCTTTAATGTTGGCAAGATACCGCCATTCAATCCCGACCATTTCCGCCAATGTTTTTCGTGCCAGACGCTTTGCTTTTCGTGCGACATTGACATCTGCACCGAAGGTTTCAAAACCGGGACAATCTTCAACTTTCGCCATATAACATCACCCGGTTACATTGTATAATTCATACTTTTCCCGTTGAATGTTACTATATGCAGGTTAGTTGAAGTTTATAATTCATATATAAAAGACCAGCGCCACTCAAAGTTGCTGGTCTTTCCGCATAATGATTTATTGTTAATTCTCTTTTAATGAAGCAATCCATGCTTGGATTGCTTCCACCAGTACATACTGCTGACGCAAAACAGCCATACCTGTTGCGGGAATACTGGGCTCATTTTCTTTTTTCTGTATATTATGTTCCAGATAGGATTTTAAAGTACTAATATTTTCCTCAATTTCTGCTATGCACGATTTTTGTTTTTCAGGTGGCAAGGAATCCAAATTCACAATAACAGCGTTGAAGTCCAGAAAAATGTTAATAGGTTTTCCAGAAATCTCAAACATGAGCCGTTCAAATTCTGCTTCTCCGGCTTCCGTCAGGGAATAAATCGCTTTTTCTGGCATCTTCCCTTCCTTTACGATTTCGCCTCGGATTAGCCCCTTTTCTTCTAACTGAATGGCTTTTTTATAAATGGATGGAGTGCTGATTTTTACCCATTTGGATATGTTTCTATATTCTACCAACTTTTGAATATCGTAGGCGCTCATTGGCTCCTTTTTCAATATTCCCAACACGATTAAATCTATGGTTGCCATGTGGAATCACACCCTTTCACTATGCTTTCTGCATGAAAGAATACTGTCAAATTTACTATAAATTATAGTATTAGATTTTATACTCTTTGTCAAGATAAAACGCCTGACTTCTCTTGACATATACTATAAATTATAGTACTATGATTTATACGGTAGTATACTATAATTTATACTACTATAAATTATACTTAAAGAAGCGAAAGGAGTATTAACAATGAATGAACGCAACAACAAACTTGAGCTTTTGGGTAGTGCGCCTATCCCAAAAGCGCTGATGGCTCTCGGCATACCGATTATGATTGGGATGTTGATCAATGCACTCTATAATCTGGTGGATGCCTATTTTGTGAGTGGCTTGGGCAAAAGTCAAATGGGTGCTATTTCTGTCGTATTTCCGTTGGGACAAGTCGTGGTTGGTTTAGGTCTTATGTTCGGTAACGGAGCCGCATCTTATCTGTCAAGACTATTGGGACGCGGAGATAAAGATACCGCTGATAAAGTGGCAAGCACCGCATTGTATAGCAGTATTCTGATTGGTGCTATTATCATCCTACTTTCTGCGATTTTCCTTAAACCAATTTTGGTAATGTTGGGCGCGACGGAAACAATTATGCCGTATGCCTTGACATACGCAAGAATTTATGTGCTGTCCTGTGTTTTCAATGTATTTAATGTAACAATGAACAATATTGTAAGTAGCGAGGGTGCAGCAAAAACGACCATGTGTGCCTTGCTATTGGGAGCCGTATTGAACATCGGATTAGACCCTCTTTTCATTTATACTTTGGACATGGGAGTAGAAGGTGCAGCAATCGCCACAGCAATTTCGCAAATGGTATCCACGCTTGTTTATCTTACCTATGTTCTGCGCAAAAAAAGCGTATTTTCGTTCAGCATAAAAGAGTTTTCTCCTACGAGGCAAATGATAACGGAAATTTTGAAAATTGGAGTTCCCACTTTGGTGTTCCAACTGCTAACAAGTCTTTCGATTGCGCTAATTAACCGCGCATCCAGCAATTATGGCGATTCGGTCATTGCAGGCATGGGGGCGGTTACGCGAGTTACTTCTATGGGAACTCTTGTTGTCTTTGGATTTCTGAAAGGGTTCCAGCCTATTGCTGGATTCAGCTATGGGGCAAAGAAGTTTGATCGCCTGCGCGAAGCAATCAAAACCTCAATCATTTGGTCTACAAGTTTCTGCTTAGTCGTAGGCTTGGTGATGGCCGTTTTTTCTACGCAGATTATCTCTCAATTTACTGAGGGAGATAATCAAATGATTTTAGTGGGTCAAAAATCACTGTTTGCAAATGGGATCACATTCATTCTTTTTGGTTTCTACACGGTTTACTCCTCTTTGTTCCTTGCCTTGGGTAAAGGTGCGGCAGGTTTCTTTTTGGGAGCATGTAGACAAGGTGTCTGCTTTGTTCCTGTCATTTTGCTGCTACCTATGGTATGGGGAATGAACGGAATCCTATATGCCCAACCCATCGCAGATGTAATTTCCGTAGTTATCACTGTATTTATGGCGTTACACCTTCATCGGGACTTGTCTATGGCTGAAAAACAGGTTATGTCCAATTCGGATATATAATGTATTTCCCCTTGACTTTTACTATCAATAATAGTACTATTGACAATAGTAAAAGTTGGAGGTGTAGTTATGTCGTCAATCGATTTAGTCATACTTGGTATTGTATTGGAAAAACCGCAAAGCGCCTATGACATTCAAAAGGATGTGGAGTACCACCATTTTTCCCGCTGGACAAAAATAAGCGTACCTTCTATTTATCGCAAGGTTCTCCAGTTGAGCGAAAAGGGTTATCTGCAAAGCGATATTGTCAAGGGCGATAAGTTTGCGGATAAAGCCATTTATTCTATTACCGATCAGGGCAGAGCGTATTTCAAGGAGCTGATGGCCTCTTATGCCGCTGGCCCAGTACCCTTGCTATTCGATTTCAATGTGGTCATTACCAATTTGAACAAGATGGACAAGACCGAAGCGTTGGAGCTGGTTTCGGCTTTGCGCCGGAGCATACAGTCCTCGGCTGAATCCAACGAGGGCCATGCGCGGGAATTTACAGACATTCCTTTGGTTGGGAGAACGATTTTTGAGCAGCAGCAGCTTCTCTATCGCGCCCTTTTGGAATGGCTGGATCACTTTGAAGGGCAGTTCTTAAAAGAATGAGCACAGCCCCCCAAAGCAGTTTGACCATCCTGTTTGAAGTTCCATTTTGGATCGGCCTATATGAAAGAACTGATAACGGTAAGTACGAGGTATGTAAAATCACTTTTGGTTCAGAGCCCAAAGACTATGAGGTCTATGAGTTTCTGCTGAAGAATTGGCATAAATTGAAATTCAGTCCACCGATCCAGACCGAAGTAGCCATAGAGCGAAAAATCAATCCCAAACGAATGCAGCGCGAAATTCAAAGTCAACTGCAAGATAAAGGCATTGGCACAAAGGCACAGAAGGCGTTGAAACTCCAGCATGAGCAATGTAAGCTGGAACGGAAAACCAAGAGCCGTGAGCAGAAAGAGGCGGAGAAAGACCGTCAGTTTGCCATACGGCAGGAAAAGAAGAAAACTAAGCACAGAGGAAGATAACATGAAGATAGAATGGATTTTATGCCCCTTTTGCGGCAGCAAAACGCGATTGAAAATCCGCGATGATACAGTACTGGAAAACTTTCCATTATATTGTCCTAAATGCAAACATGAAATCCTGATTACAGTAAGAAAACTAAATTTATCCATCGTCCAAGAGCCAGACGCACAGACGCAGAGCCGATAATACACAAGGTAAGTTTACTTGTGGTTATCGGTTCTTTTTTATCTTAATATACAACGAGAACCTGCCCCGCCCAACGGGGTAAGAAAAAACCGTGGCAGGGCAGGTTGATTTTGTGCGCTTACTCTACATACTCTGGCGGCGGCTTTGATTTTCAGAGCCACCGTTTCTTTTCGTCTCCCCTAAACCAACGACGACCTAACACCGTGTAAATCCACGGCGGCATATAGGAGGATTGCCGCCGGGTCTATTTTTGCCTTTTTTCACAGTACTCATGATCTGCACAAGCTAAAAAAAGCCTGTTCCCAGCAGCGGAGCAATGCGGTCAGAAGTATGCATTATACCATGTAGCTAAACAGCAAAATATATTCCCTGACGCTCGTATGGCATTATACCGTCCGGGCGCTTTTTTGTCTCTATGGAGCCGTAACATCGGGTCAGCATGGCCCGAACTTTATCCCCGGTGCCGTTTCCCGCCACCCCATTCAGATTTACCCAAAAAATCTGAATGGAGGAAAGGCAGATGGAAGTTACCATCAATTATAACGGACAAGCTGTGACCGTGGGGGTCACGTTGGAAGTCTATGAATTTCTTGACCGGGTCGATCACAAAACGGAGAACCTGTTCCATGAACAGCGACGGCATTGGGATGGCCGGGAGTTTGACGAGTACATCATTATCACCGAGGGTGTAGGGGCCTACGGCGAAACGCCGGAGGAATACCTTTGCCGCGTGGAAACGCTACATGAGCTGATGGCTGTTCTGGACACCTGTACCGAAGCCTAGCGCTGCTGGTTCCTGCTCTATGCGCTTGACGGACTGAGCCTTGCGGAGATCGGTATGCTATGTGGCTGCTCCAAAGTGGTTGTGTATCACCCATGTGCGTGCCTATGTGAAGGACAACTTTGTAGACAAAGGAATGTGTGCTGACTTTGCTATCCATGACAAGGGAACCGGCAACCCTCATGTCCATATCATGCTGACGCTCCGGCCTCTAAAAGAAAATGGACAGTGGGGCGCAAAGTGCCGCAAGGCATACGATCTGGACGAGAATGGACAGCGTATCCCGGATGGGAAAGGCGGTTGGAAAAATCACAGAGAGGATACGACCGACTGGAACGATAAAGGAAATGTGGAGATTTGGCGGGCAGCGTGGGCGGCCTACACCAATCGGGCGTTGGAATCTGCCGGCAGACCGGAGCGCATTGACCATCGCAGCTACAAGCGGCAGGGCATTGATAAGATTCCCTCTGTCCATCTGGGGCCAGCTGCCAGCCAAATGGAAAAGCGCGGAATCCGTACCGACAAGGGGGAGGTAAATCGGCAGATTGCCGCTGACAACAAGCTGCTGAAAGAAATCAAAGCCCGCATTACCCGTCTTTATCGCTGGTCGAAAGCCGAAACGGAAAAACCACAAACGCAGCAAAGCAGCTTGACCGTCTTGTGGGAGACCCAGCAGCAGTTGAACGCTTCCCGCACCCGTACCGGCAAAATCCGGGCCTTGCAGGAAAGCGCTGTACTGTTCAGCTTTTTGCAGGCAAACGGCATCCAGTCTATGCAGCAGCTCCATGAAAAAATCGCTGATATGAACAGCCCTTACTATGATCTGCTCGGAAAGATCGTCAAGGCTGAGCGCCGGATTGCCACCCTTACCGAACGCAGGGAGATGTGGGAACAGTACAACCAGTATAAGGCCATCCACAAACAGCTTGCCAAAGTAAAGCCGGAAAAGCGGGAACAGTTTGAGCAGCGCCACAGCCGGGAACTGATCCTCTATGACGCAGCGCCCCGGTATCTGAAAGAACTGAAAGACAACGGCGAGGCAATCACTCCGAAGGCATGGCAGCGGGAAATAGATTAGCTGGCCGCTGGAAAGCAGACGGACACGCTTGCCATGAAATCCATGCTGGAGGATTTGAAAGCAGTGGAACGGCTCCGCAAAATCGCCGGGCAGCTGTCCCGACAGGAACGGGACAAGTCTCACGACCGGGAGCCGGAGCGGTAAGGGCTACCGCGTTTTGGCGTACCCCTGTCAAGTGCGTCGCGTTTCACGACACTCTTTTGCATACAGAAAAACCGCCGTACAGGTTTCCCCATACGGCGGCAGACTGTTTATTTGCCGAACAAGTCGCTGTGTGTGCCGGTGCGGGCCAGCGTCAGCACCAGAACATCATCCTCTATGCGGTAGACAAGCAGCCAGTCCGGGAGAATGTGACATTCCCGATGGCCTGCCCAATCGCCGCACAGGTCATGGTCACGGTTCTTATCCGGCAGTGGTTCGCCCATCGCCAGCAATGCTACGACCTGATTCAGCAGCTCGATCTTCAAGCCACGCTTGATGGCTCGTTTGTAGTCTTTTTTGAAACTGGTCGTGTACTTGACGGTATATTTGGTTTCTTTCATCGTTTCAGGTCAGCAAATAACTCGTCAAGGTCATTGTAGCCCTTTACAGATGGGTCTTTTGCAATCCTTTCCGCTTCCAGCATGGCAGCAACCGTTTCTTTGTTCGGCTGTTCCAGCCTTACTTCAAAGGGAATGCCACCTTCACGAAGCGACTGGCGCACAAAGATGTTAAACGCCGTAGTCAGGTTCATGCCAAGTTCCGTAAACAGTGCGTCCGCCTGTGCTTTCAAATCTGCGTCCATGCGGATACTGATGTTTGTGGTATTTCCAGCCATACGATCAACCCCTTTCTGCTGGCAATTATAGTATATGCCATTTGCACGAAGAAAACAATACTTTGCACGAATATTTAACAATAAATTCATTCAAGGAGGTTATCGGCTTTATGAAAGAACTCATTTATGAAGAACAACAAGACTGAACCTATCCCCGTCATGGATTACCGCCAGTACCGCAGAGTGCGGAGGCTGGTGCATGAGTGCTGTAACTACATCGACGGAAACTGTATCGCCCTGGACGATGGGAAGGAATGTGTCTGTGTCCAGTCCATTTCCTATTCCCTGTTGTGCAGGTGGTTTCGGACGGCGATATTGCCGCAGGATAAGGAACTGGAAACGGCGCTGTTCCATCGGATGAATGCAAAGAAATGCGCCGTATGCGAGGCGCTGTTTACCCCCGGTTCTAACAGGGCCAAATACTGCCCGGAATGTGCCGCACGCATGAAGCGGATCAACGCCGCAAAGTGCAAGCGGAAACAACGGGAGAAATGTCACGCTTTAGGGGCTGAAAAACCCTTGTAAATCAAGGCTTTTTTCGAGGGTGTCAAAGGCAGTCTGATAGATTTATCCTCTGACCTCTAAAATAGCCTTAAAATGTGTACAGAATTCCAAGAGAACCCCAAAGGAGGAACACTATGTCAGACAATCGAAAATATTATTACCTGAAACTCAAAGAAAACTATTTTGACGATGATTCCATCGTGCTGCTGGAAAGTATGCAGGATGGTGTGTTGTATTCCAACATTCTGCTCAAGCTGTATCTGAAATCGCTGAAACATGGCGGATGGCTCCAGCTTGACGAGGACATCCCCTACACGGCGCAGATGATCGCCACCATTACCCGCCAGCAGATTGGCACTGTGGAGAGGAGAGAGCCTTGCAGATCTTTTTGAAGCTGGGTCTTGTGGAGGTGCTGGACAGCGGCACATTCTACATGAGCAACATCGAACTTTTAATAGGCCAGTCTTCTACCGAGGCTGCGAAGCTCCAAAACAAGGCTCTTTCTGCGCTCCGGACAAGTGGCGGACATTTTCCGACATTCGTCTACCAGAGATAGAGTTAGAGAAAGAGATAGAGAAGGTGCGCCCTAAAACAGGGCACCCTTCCCATACCTATGGCCGTTACCAGAATGTTTTTCTGACGGACGGGGAACTGGCAGACTTACAGGCCAGCTTTCCCACTGTATGGGGCCAGTACATCGAAAAGCTGTCCGAGTACATGGCTTCTACCGGCAAGCGGTATCAGAGCCATGCAGCAACCATCCGGTGTTGGGCCTGTGAGGACGTTAAAAAAACGGTCACACACTCATGCAACCGGGATGACAGCGTAAAGGAGGATGAAACTGTACGATTGAGATTACCGCAGAAATCCGGGCGTTCATCCAGCCATTATCAAGGTCGCTTTTCTTTGGAGGTTTTAAACTCATGCGAAATCACCTCTGAGCATGTTGGAAAGGTATGGATCAGCTCCATAGCGTCCTTCCAGATACTGCTTATCGTAGGCCGCGGTATTTTTGACGCGGTCGTTATCTTCCCCACGGATTTCATGCAACGAATAGATTTCGCTTTCGTGGGAAGCATTCTCCGCGGCAAACCAGATCTCGTCACGGCGGAATATGGTATTTTTTAAAGTATACATATCATGGGATGTGAATAAAAGCTGGGCCCCATATTTGTTGATCTCTTTATTTTTGAACAGGGAAATGACATAGCGCAAAAGCTTCGGATGAAGCTTTGCATCCAGCTCATCAATGATCACCATGCGTCCTTCTCTGAGGGCAAGCAAGATCACCGGAAGGGCCGCGATAAGCTTCTTGGTTCCATCGGATTCCTGGGAGAATGGCAATTCATATTCCTGGGAAGATAACGTGCGCTGCATGAAGAGCTGCTTTGTATCTTCATCATAGCGGTACCCGGTGATATCAATATCCATATCATTTAAAGCGCGGATGAACTGCTCCTTATATGGCGCATCTTTGGCTAACAGAATCTGATGTTCCACTACGGGATTTGCATAGCTGCGGATAATGCAGCTTTCAAACCATGTAATAACCTCGCTGATGACCGGAATGTCATAGTTAATGGCCAGGAAAGAAAGATACGGCATCTTAGGGTTAATGCTGGTGTTCAGGCTTTTTTTATTAATCGTATAGCCAAGGGAAATGCTGTCAGCCTCACGTTCAAAAATCATGGCAGTTTTCTTCCCAGTGACTGCTTTTCTGTAAAGGGATTCCGATATAACCTCATCATTTTTTAAGGCGAGATAGTAGCAGTATTCATTCTTCTCAATCCTGAAAAATATCCGGAATTCGATCGGTTCATTTTTGGAAATCTCATCAAACAGAAAGGGAACTGCATCAATTTTCTGCTGGAGGATGAAACCCTGTCTGTTTTTCCCTAATTCATTCACCGGTTTTACGATCGTAGAGATGACGCAAGCAAGCGCCTGCAACAGGTTTGACTTTCCACCGCCATTTGGGCCATAGACGACATTAACTGGCAGAAGATCAGAGGCAGAAGTCTCAGTGATCAGTGTATTTTTGAATTCAGGAAGTACTGCAGCCTGATAATCTAAAGTAGTTTCATTTTTGTAAGACTTAAAATTTTGAAAAGTAAACTGGCATAACATGATTGGAAGCCTCCTTTCCCCTATAGTATGACCACAAAAAATCAAAACATCAAGTTATATATTCGATACAAGGAAATAAATTTATGAAATGGATTATAAAACGATAATTTTGCGACTTTTTACGACCTTATTCATAAGTCAGATAGCCATTAAAAAATTAATAAAAAATTTTTAGAGCTTTTGAAACTTTTCAGGGTTTCAATACGTCTAATTAGTGTAATTAAAAAATCAAATCTATTTAGTTTGGAGGCTTTATTATGAAAAAAAGAAATCTTATTGCAGTTTTGATGATGACCGCGGCTTTGGCTGCTGGATGCGGTGCCAAGGCTGAGACAACCACAGCAGCGCCTACCCAGGCGGAAACGACCAAGGCAGAAACAACGCAGGCAGAAACCACCCAGAGCGAGACAACTCAGTCTGAATCGCAGAAAACAGAGGAAAAAACGGAATCTGTGACAGGAAAGATTGAGGAGATCAAGGATTTTATGTTCACGATCGAAAGCGATAAGGGTACCTATGCAATGACATTCGATACCGCACCGGAAGGCTTATCAGATGTTAAAGAAGGAGATGAGGTAACGGTAACCTATACGGGAGAGCTCAGCGAAGTGGATGCGTTTACAGGAACCATTATTTCTGTGGAGAAAGCAAATTAATGTGATGAGAAAACGCTAAAATTTATCACTGGATGCCAGGAATATTCATAGGCCCGGCTGGGATATGTATTGAAGCTTTTTTGCAAAGAATTACGGCCAAAAACCCGCTGCTATATGGAAATCATGCAACAGCGGGTTTTTGGCTGTTTTTTATATGGCCGGTAATGTTCTACACTAAAATATATAGGTGTGTATGAATGCTGAGAAAATCATATGTATTTATTTTCGCCATATGCAAGCGGATATTCCCCAATTTCCATTGCTCCCTCGACTTTTTTATTAAATGGGAGAGAGAATTGGCTGCATAAATTCCTTGATTGCTGGCGCAGCAGCGCCGTTTTTCATTTTCCCTTCCATTTATTTTTCTTTTTATCCATTGAGTGCGCCGCCTGATGGCGGCAAACGCCTGACGGCGAGCGAACAAATTAGGGGAGCCTAGTGGAGAAATATTTTTTCGAGAGGTCAGGAAAATAGCGGGAGAGAAGAGAATGGAATTGAGTTTCGGAGTTGCATATGGCGAAAATAGATACATATAATTTGTCTACACTACTCTCTTTCGAATATGAGGCGGTATTATTAAGCAAAAATATGGCAATATCCATCATGATGCCACTTTTCCTTGCTATCTTTACGGTTTTGCATTAGAATGAAGAAGCACTTAAATTCATACTATCTAAAAAAGTAATCGTTCTCGTTTCTGAGTCGGTTACTTTTTTATAAGTAAGCAATGCTATATTGTTGCGTTATTTCATCTTTTACAATCATTACACATACCGCATTGAAAATTTTAAAGAAGTAGAGAAAGCCTGGATTACTAATTCTTCCAGGCTTTCTTTACTTCTTTTATGGAGTCGAAAATATAAGTTGGAGAGTACGTATGAATCATAGTATCTGTTTTTTTCGCTTCACCGGTTAGTACCAGGACTGTCTCTACCCCAGAAGCGTTCCCGCATGCAATGTCAGTGTAAAACCTGTCACCCACTATCACGGTTTCCTCTTTGGAAAACGGATTTTCCCGGAGTGCAATATCCACCATATCGGTAGAAGGTTTTCCGATATAATGTGGTACCTGGCCTGTGGCATTAGTGATCATCTGACATATGGAGCCACAGTCGGGTACATAGCCAAATGGGACCGGGCAGACCAGATCCGGGTTGGTGGCCAGGAAGGTGACAGGGCGGGTCTGCAGGATGCGGCAGGTGTCAGTCAGCTTCTTGTAGGTAAGTTCGCTGTCGTAGGCAACCAGCACAAAGGAAATATCCTGGGTGTCCGGATCCGTGGTGACGCGGATTCCATGTCCTTCAAGCTCTCGAATCAGTGATCGTGTTCCAAGTGTATAGATAGTCTTTCCAGCTGCGTGTTGCCGCAGCCAGCTGGCAGAAGCGGTGGAGGCAGTTACAAAATTCTGAGGATCGGTTGAGACACCCATCTGACGGAATTTTTTGATGTAGTCCGCAATGCTTTTGGTGGAGTTATTGGTAATGAATACAAACTGCCCGCCGCGCTCTTTAATTTCCTGGAAGAATTCCGCCGCTCCGGGCAGCAGGACATCGCCCAAGGCCACGGTTCCGTCAATATCAAATAAGAAGAGTTTCTTTTCGGAAAGCATAAGCTACCTCCGGATCTGCTCCAGAAGCCAGGAAATGTCTTCTTGGATTCCGGATTCATCATCTGCCACATTCGGGCTGTATTCCAGAACCAGATCTGCGTTTGGAGTCAGTCTCTGATAATCAGACAGAAACAGGGGAAAATCCAGGGTCCCGTGGAAAATCCGCTGATGGCTGTCGTGAACACCGTCGTTGTTGTGAAGATGGTAAGCCACGATCTGATCCTTTAACGCTTCCATGGTCTGCTCCAGGTCCCAGCCGTTGGCGTAAGCATGGCCAATGTCGATCAGCACCGGATAATGTTCTTCCCTGCAGAGCTGGATAAACGCATCCTGGTCAAACAGCATGTTGCCGCGGTCCAGGACACCGGCATTCTCCACCACCACCGGGATCTGGTGCGGCTTGAACAGCTCCGCAATTTCCCTGTAGTTTTCTCTGGAAACACGGATCATCTCTTCCCGGCGTTCTTCCGTCACCGGGATGTTATTGTGATGAAAGACCAGATACTGGCTTTGAAGGCGCACACAGTAAGGCAGGGTTTGGCGGATCAGGTCCATGGAGTGCGCATATTCCGGGGTGCCGGGGGCTGCGCTGTGCTCGGTTTCATAGTACGGGCCATGAAAACTAACTGGGATTCCTTCAAACTCCGGCAGGCAATGAAGAAGCTCTTCCTCATAGCAGTCTGCGTCAAACATAGGGAACAGCTCGACGCCAATCTGACCACGGAAGGCATGTAAATGCGGGATGACCCGGGCAAGCTGACCCGGTTTATACACATTGGTACTGACCAAAAGATTCATGATATTTACCTCCTGCTTTCTGGTTTTTATTCTGAGCATCCGGCATGGAAAAATCCAGGGCTGCGTTCAGACGGCGGATTTCTTCTGGATATCCAAGGGACTTCTCGCTCTGGGCATCAAACAGATGCAGTTTGCGGAAATCAATATTGATGAAAATGTTTTCGCCCGGGCGCGGAACCGAGTCGTTGCAGATGGCAATCAGCTCGCTCTTTTCACCCTTTACATCAATATAAACTCCGTAGCGGTTTCCATAGTCCTCCACGTATTTTACGGTTCCGCAGATGGAAGTTTCCGTTGGACGGCTGCTTAAGACTATATGTTCCGGGCGGATGCCAACGCAGTATTTTCCGGATGGACAGGCATCTGCGATCGGACGCCACATCAGAGCCAGTCTGATCATCTGGTCTCCGATGGAGAGATTGCCGTTTTCATACTGGCAGGAGATGATGTTCATGGACGGAGAGCCAATGAATCGGGCACAGAAAATACTTGCCGGCATATTGTATACATGGCTTGGCGTGTCCAGCATTTCCATATTTCCGCGATACATGATGGCAACACGCTGTCCCACGGTCATGGCCTCAATCTGGTCATGAGTGACATAAACCATGGTCGGACGGTACATCTCGTGGATCTTGACCAGTTCTTTTCGCGCACGCAGGCGGAGCTGTGCATCCAGGTTGGAAAGCGGTTCATCCAGAAGAAAGTAGTCAGAGCGTTTTACGACGGCGCGGGCCAGGGCAACACGCTGGCGCTGTCCACCGGAAAGATCCTTCGGCTTGCGGTCCTCCAGACCTTTCAGCTGCAGCATTTCCAGTACTTCCTCCAGGCGGCGGTTAATCTCAGCCGCTTCCATTTTGTGGGCTTTCAGACCGTAGATGATGTTATTTTTTACAGTCATATGCGGGAAAAGGGCGTAGTTCTGGAATACCATGGATACGCCGCGGTCTCCGCAGGCAACATTGTTGACTACCTGGCCTCGCATATGCAGGGAGCCGGAGGTGATATCCTCCAGACCGGCGATCATGCGCAGGGTGGTGGATTTTCCGCAGCCGGACGGGCCCAGCAGAATCAGCCGCTCCCCTTCCCGGATTTCCATATTCAAATCATTGACGATCACATTTTTTCCGTATGCTTTTACGACGTGTTCAAAAACGATATTATTCATAAGTCCTCCTGACAGATTAACCTTTTACGCCGGATGCGGCAAAGGTGTTGATGATATAGCGCTGGAAAATAAGATACAGAGCCAGCGGAATGATCATGGTGATGACGGATACGGCCATGGCAATGGTAAATTCGGTGCCGCCCTCAGCGCTGATGTACATCTGGAGCGCCAGGGAAAGCGTGTAGTTTTCCTTGCTCTTTAAGATGAGCACCGGCCATACATACTCGTTCCAGGAATTGATAAAGAAAATGATCCCGGTCGTGAGAATTGACGGGCGTACCAGCGGCAGGATGATATCTCGCATGATCTTGAGGCTACCGATGCCTTCCATCCGCGCAGCCTCAATGAGGGCCTTCGGGATTCCGCGCATGGCCTGGCGCAGCAGGAAGATACCTAAAACATCCGCAAACTGCGGAAGTGCCACGCCCCAGATGCAATCCCGCAGACCGAGTTTTGAAATCATCAGGTAGTTTGGAATCATGGTCACGGTGAACGGAATAAACATGGTACTCAGCATGATAAAGTAGAAAAACTGTTTTCCTTTGTAATCAAAATAGACAAAGGAATAGGCGGCAAACAGGCTGGTAATGGTTTTGAAGGTGGTAACGGATGCCGCGATCAGAAATGTATTTAAAGTTATCTGGACAAATGGCAGTTTTTCAAATACATGCCGGTAGTTTTCCAGAGTCGGGTGAGACGGAATGATCTCAAAAATAGTATTAAATGCGTCCTGCAGAGTCTTGAAGGAGTTGGACAGAGCGAACACGATGGGAACCAGCATGAGGAAGACGATGGCGCCCAGGATCATGTGCCAGCCAATTTCCGAATGATTGTTAGTTTTCATAGTAGACTCCCTTCTCCACAAATTTAAATTCCAGAAGTAAAAGGACAATGAACAGCAGCATGGTCAGAATGGAAATGGCCGATGAGGTGCCGGTCCGATACAAGGTAAAGGCCTCGTGGTAGGAAGCGTAGATCAGGTTGGAACTGGCGTAGTTCGGTCCGCCCTGGGTAATGACCTTGATGGGGGTGAACACATACTGAAGTCCCTGGACAATGGTGGTGATGAACACGTAAATTCCGGTAGCGGAGCTCATTGGCACAATGATGTCCAGAAAGATTTTCCATATGGGAACCTGATCCAGCCGTGCAGCCTCAATAACTTCCTGGGATACGCCGGAGACACCGGCTAAAATATTGATGAAGTTGTAGCCGAAGGTCTTCCAGGTGGTAATGATGCAGAGCACGGCAATGACCCATCCGTCGGTTTTGGACCAGAAGGGCATCTGGATGCCGAATTTACCGAGAATGATGGCCACCGGTCCGGAAATCGGGTTTAAGATCCAGGTATAGAGGATGGAGCCGACCACCAGGGAGATGACGCTGGGAAGGAAGAACACAGCCTTGTAAAAACTCTTTCCATGCCGGATCACGGCGGAGAGGATAAAGGAGAGAATATAGGGCAGCACAAAGTTCAGGACCAGCAGAACCAGAATGTAAGCAAGGGTATTGCCCAGAATCTTAAAGGTATTCGGATCTCGGAATACGGCAATGTAGTTGTTCAGACCGACAAATTTTTTGACAGGCTTTACCATGTTCCACTCAAAAAAGCTTAAGTAAAAGGTATAAAGGAGTGGGTAAAACATAAAGACTGCGAACACGGCTAGGGACGGGATCAGAAACAGATATCCCAGAATCGTTTGTTTTTTTGTTTCTTTATTCAAGTGATTACCTCCGTAAATTCAGGAAAACCGGTACCTTCCCGTGAGCAAAAGGGAAAGTACCGGTCTGCATCTGGAATGTCAGCTTACTGTGCGTCTAACAGGGCATTGATGGCATCCTGGGTGGAAGTCATACCCTCCTCGGCAGTTACCTGTCCACCGAAGATCTGATCTCTCATATCCAGGAGCATCTGCTCAGCCTGAAGACCTGCATCACCCGGGAAGGATGTCCAGGAAACCACGCCGTCCATCTGCTCAATGGCAGCCTTCATCATCTCATTTTCAGCCAGGAAGGATTTCAGTCCGTTCTCTGCGTCTGCAACGTCCTTTCTTGGCGGTACATAACCGGTTCCGATGGTCCATGCAGCCATGGATTCCACGCTGTACAGGTATTTCTCAAACTCCCATGCGGCTTCCTTCTGCTCATCGGTCTGTGCAGTGATAGCTAAGAAGCATCCGCCTGCCGGAACTTTACGCGGGCTGCTGCCCCATGTCGGGGATTTTACGGTAGCGACATCGAACTGCGCGCTCTTCTGAACGGATGCGCGACGGGCAATGGTGGTGTAGAGCATTGCGCAGTTGCCATCAATAAAGCTCTGGCAGCCTTCATCCCAGGAAACATGGAGAGCGGCTCCGTCCTTGATGAGGTCAGCAACCATCTGCATAGCCTGAATGCCTTCCGGGCTTGCGAAGCTTGCCTGAATCTTGCCATCTGCGGTCTTGGTCAGCATGGAAGTGTTATTGCTCTCGATGAGTCCCTGCTGTGCCCAGAAGTCTGCCGGCTCCTGCATATAGAAACCATATTTTCCGGTCTTTTCCTGAACAGTTCTGGCAAAGGAATCAACCTCTTCCCAGGTCTTCGGTCCCTCTTCGGAAAGTCCTGCTTCCTTCAGCAGATCGCGGTTGATGTAGAGAACCGGGCTGCTTAAAGAATACGGTATTCCGACCTGTACGCCATCACTGTTTACCGCCAGATCCAGGACGTTTGGCAGGAAATTGTCGGTCAGGAAGGTTTTGTCAGAAGCATCATACTGGTCGATGATCTCCTGTGGGGAGGTGTAGGAAAAGTTGTTGGAAAAATAATCCAGGAAAGCCCAGCCGATCTGAACCAGTGCCGGGGTATTGCCGGTAGCGGCTTCAGCCTGCAGGTTCTGCATCAGTCCCTTATACATATCCGGGTTATATTTAGCAACAACTTCAATGTGGTCATTGTTCTCATTAAAGTTTTTTACCAGTTCATCTACGGTCAGTCCGCCCTGGTTCTCTGCATTACAGTGCCAGTACTCGATAACGGTTTTGGAACCATTGCCGGAAGCGGTGCTCTCGGCGGAAGTGGTGGCTTCGGAAGAGGCGGAACCTGCTGTGGTATCTGCGGAAGTAGACTGACTGGATGAACCGCATCCGGTCAGAGAGATCATGGCACCAGCCATGCAAAGTGCTGTGAGACATTTTAGATTTTTTTTCATAATGTTTTTCTCCTCGTGTTAGTCTGGCAATAGGATTGGTTATGTGTTTCACAGTTTCCGATTATAGTGTTGTATGGTCTTGACATCTATCATGAAACAGTAAAAACATTGTAAGTTTTTAAACAAGAAACTAGGAAAAATGCAAATAATTGTTAAGTATGTTAATTCTAAGAAAAATACCAAATTTGCAAGTTTGAAATTTTTGATTTTAGTGGAATGTTAAGATTAGCGAACGGGCAATAGATTATTTCCGCAAAACACCAATATCATCAGCATCGAGTACGATGATAATGAATACGGATTTTCTTCGATGTGAGAGTTCGGAAAAGATTGGATTAAAGATTCGATTCTTATACTGCAGTCAAAATCAAATATTCGGAGAAATCTTCTGATTTTGACTGTTCTGGGGAAATTCTAATAATTTGAGTTCAAATCTTTAGTTTGATATTGTTGCACTTGTGTAATAAACCATTCTGTGATAAGTTGTATCTATCTGCACTTTCTATACTTAGATAAGGGGGATTTTTTCATGTCTCAAGAATACATTACCTTTACAATCGGCCAGAAAAAGAATATTGCCCTGATTGCTCATGACAACGAAAAACAGAAACTGATTGCATGGTGTAAAGAACACAAAGCTGAGCTAGAGAAGCATAATCTTTACGGAACAGGTACAACGGCCCGCATGATCACAGATCAGACTGGACTTACAGTAAAAGGTTATAACAGCGGCCCATTAGGTGGAGACCAACAGATCGGTGCTAAGATTGTGGAGGGTGTCATTGACTTCGTGATTTTCTTTTCGGATCCGCTGACAGCGCAACCTCATGATCCAGATGTAAAAGCCCTGATGAGGATTTCCCAGGTCTACGATATTCCAATGGCCGTCAATAAATCCACTGCGGATTTTATGATTACATCCTGTTATATGAATCTTGATTACAAGCATGAAGTGATCAATTTCAAACAGCATATTGCAGATCGGGCAGAAACACTGTAAGTACCTGCCTGAACCACGCAATGAGACCGGTCCGTCACGCCGGTCTTATATTTTTCTTTATCAGAGATATGCTGTAGCCCGGGTCATACATTTTAGCTGTTTCTGTTGCTTCTGAAGAGCTCATTCAGGAGCCAATTCCAATACTTTTTTCCTTTCAGAATGCCCGTATATGAAAAATTTGAATTATTGGAAGCAACTAAGCGTGGAAAAGAATCATTTAAGCGCTAACGAGGTTTCACCCGCTTTGGTTCATTTCGAGGAAAAAGAATGGCACCGGAACCGAAACTCCGATGCCTGTACATTTTCCTGTTTCATTTTGCGCCGTTAATCCTCTAATTCCCGGTCTATGAATTTTGCGGTTTTTAATACAAACTGAGCCACCTATTCTTTTGTCCAATCTTCAACTTCTAAGTCATCAACTCGGAAGAACTCTCTGGTATTATTTGTCACAAGAACCAACCCTTCTGATCTCGCATGACCGGCAATCAGCATATCCATCGGACCAATTGGTGTTCCCTTTCGTTCAAGGTCTGCACGAACCTTTCCGTATTCTTCTGCAGCATAATTGTCAAACTGAAGAATAGAAATAGACGACAAGAACAATGTAATTGCTACACGGTTGCGTTCCACCGCCTGACTCTTTTCCACTCCATGCATCAGTTCTCCATAAGTAATGGACGAGATACACATATCGTCTGGATCATGCTTCAGAAAATTTTTTATGACTTCGGGCGGCTTATGCTTGATTGCATAGATACAAATATTAGTGTCCAGCATATACTTCATAGAGCTTCACGCTCCTGTACCGCAGGCTGTTCTCTGCCATCACTCATGAAGTCATCCGAGAACAGTTCCAAGCTGTTCAGGAAAGCGGACCACTTGTTTTCCTTCGGCATCAGAATAACAATATCACCGACCTTATTAATCGCCACTTCATCACCATTGAAGCGATATTCCTTCGGAAGTCGAACCGCTTGGCTCCGACCATTTTCAAATAACTTTGCAGTCATCATAGTAATGCACCTCCTTATATTATTAGTATATATCGTGGTATATATTTTGTCAAGTTATTCTCTGCGTTTCCAGGGATTTCGCTTTTAGCACTGTATATTTATAAATAGTGCCCCTCCAACACTATTTTTCTTTTGCTTCCTGAATAGCTGAATGCAAACAAAGTTCCTCCTTAGCTCGTTTCAAGGCGCCTGTTCTTATTTTCCCACTGACATACTATCCGCCTTTTTCATACAAGATACATTTTACTTTTTCCAACAATAGCTCATCACAAAACTTCCGGTTTACACTTTTTCGGCTGTTCACACTTTCTTTAAATCTTTGAATACAACGATACGGCAATTTCTGAAGAACTCCTTCCTGAGTCCATTCTAACATTTTTTTGCTTTCCGAATGCCCGTATATGTAAAATTTGATAGTTCTGCCCAATAAACAGAAATATGTAAGAAATTGTTAATCTCATCTTTCTTGTCAGATATTCCTATTATTTCTATAATGAAAGTAAATACAAAATTGGAAATTCGCCTGTTTTCCGGAAAGGAGATGACATGATGAAACAAAAGAAGCGAGTCTGGATGTCCTTTAATTTATGGGAAGCAAATGTATTTGAACAGTACCTGGAAGAAATGGCAGCGCAGGGCTGGTTTCTGGAGAGCGTTGGCGGTTCTGTCATGAAGTTTCATAGAGCAGAACCTGCAAAGAGAAGATATGCAGCCCTTCTGGTTCCGGGAAGTTCTTCCCTCACAGGCGCGGACAGCTGGAAAGCAGAGCAGTTCCGTAAGCAGTGCCAGGAAGCCGGCTGGAATTTTGAATGCAGCGGTACTTTCTGGCAGATTTTTTATACGACGGATGATGCAGTGGAGCGTACAGGGGACATGACCGAAGAAAAGCAGTTCCTGATCCAGAAATCGCTTTCCTGGACCTGGTCTGTGAAACTTTGTTACCCTGTTCTGATCGTATTAGAGGCATGGGCGGTATACCGATACTTGCAAAATCCAGGGAAACTGTTTTCCGATTCCATGCTGCTTCTTCTTAATCTTCTTATGGTTGGGATCTTTGTGTCCTGGATCGTTTCATATGTACGGATTTTCTGGTGGGTTTATAAGACTACCTCTGCTTTCAAAAAAGGGGAACCACTTCCGAAAATGGATCTTAGGCGAAAGGTAAACTTTAAAAAGCGCATTATTCTATTTGACGGCATCCTGATACTGGGGGGCCTGGCATTTTCTTCTTCCATGAGTGCCTTTGTCGGATTTATGATCTCTTCCGTACTCATTGTAGCAATTTCATTTTTTATGAGAAACTGGATCCGAAATAATGGAAGTGGTGATAACCGCGATGACTGGATTGGATACCTGGTTGGCGTCGCTGTGGTCTGCATGATCACCATTCCCCTGTGTAACGCGGCCACGTCACATTTTCTGGGAGAGGAAGAACCGGACGCTGATAAAAAGCAGACCATATTTGCAAGCTGCCAGAATGATGAATTTAAAATAAATGGTTCTGGAACGCCGGTAGGCGTTACCATATACAAAAGTCCCATTCCATGGATCATTCGCAAAACCAGCGAGTGTTATCCAAAAGACATGTCCGATTTGTGGGACCAGACAGAGCAGAAGCTTCCGGCCGAAATGGAAAGTCTTTCAAATGGTATGGAAGTGGCCTGGTACCGCTATATGTTCCGGAAAGATGAAACTAATCCGGATCCAGAAAGCAATGCTTCCGTGAATAAGGAGGAACCTGCTCTGGATGAGGTAATTTTAAAAGATAAATCACACCTGATCATTCTGGATTTCGGTGGTGGAACAGATCTGGCCGGCCTGAAGGAAGCAGTGGCTGCTTTCGAAGAGGATGATAAACCATATATGGGGGCACCGAAAATAGTTCTTGATGGACATAACTATTTTGCAACGGAATTATGTATTGTGAACGAGGTGCCTGAAAGGTATTTATATGCCGGCGAATTAACTGACCAGGAGAAGAAATATGCTTTCATTGATGGAAGCAAGTACTATACACCAAATAGTGATGGAGTGCCTGAAGACTTTTATATTTATCAGGAGTGTGGGACTCCAGTAAGCGAACACGAAGTGGATAATACTAAACGTCAGTGGGCGTATGTCAAATGGAGACTGGAAGATTAACAATATTGAGAGGTATCTATATGGAAAATAAGAGATTTGAAATTACTGAAACCGCTGGAAGTGTAAAGGGTTTTTATGTGGTAGTAGATAAAGAAACCGGTGTCAATTATGTTGTTGCAAAGTTTGGCACTGGTGTTGGCATTTGCCCTTTAATTGATAAAAATGGAAAACCCATTGTTACAGAGTAATTGCCTATAGAAAAGAGGTTTCCCACGCAACATGAACATCGGTTGCCTCCGAAATGAGTGATCAGCAAGCCGATGTCTCCTTTGATAGATATTGCCGTTTTGAACTGGAATCAACTGTATTCCTTTATTGTGAACGATTCCAATTGTATTTCTGTAAAGATTACGGATGAAACCAGGTACTCATGAAGAAATTATTATAGAAGAAAATGCTTATCCGTATGTATTCTATTTGGCATCTATTCCTTCGGAGTACATTTTTATTGATGCCGAAGGAAATGCACTTAATGACAACTACTGGCTTATAGGACTGTGAAATCGGGATTTGGAGGTAAAAAGCATGATGAAGCTCGATAATTTTATTAATATGATGACAGGACACTTTAATAACAAAGAGCAGTTTGATAATATGCAGAGAGAAGGGAAAACATATCCTTATGCAGAACACATTAATACAATCTGTAATGAGAAAATTATGAACCTTCCTAAAGATTTTAATGGTAAATTTGTTGTTGAAGAAAGCTACTATGAGACAAATGGTAAACGCCATGCTTCCCCACATCTTTTCCTTATTACAGAGAAAGAAGATGGAATTGTGTTATATTCTTATGAAATACCAGAAGGAGAAGATAAAAGTACGTTTTCATATGATTCTATGAAAAATGCTGACTACACTGAATTGAAAAAATCTGAAAAATTCACTCCGGCGCTCTATCATGAAAAAGATGAAATCTGGGAAGGAGGCAGTACAAGCCAGTTTTCACCGGTAATGACATTTAAACTTTGGGAAAAGTTTTCTGATAGTTGTCTGGAGGTATCTGAAAGCATGGAAGTTAATGGAAAGAAAACTTTTGGATATGATGAACCAATTATCTATAAGCGAGTATAATCCACGGCTGGAATATTGCGATAAATTCCAAATTTGCAGAATCAAGAAAATCTGAATTATGAAAGAAGAGTTTGCTTATGGGACAGATAGCAAATCAAATGGCATTAGAATTATTTTTTAAGATTAAAGAGCGAATAAAAGAAAAAAAGAAGCAAAAACAAGCCAATAAAAACAATGGTTCAAAGAAATAGACAACTTGTTAAGGAAACAATCGGAGTTGGTGTAAACGAAAAAGCAGTCTTGCGGTTTTATCAAACTGCCCTTTCGTTTACATCAATTTCGATTTTTCCTTGGTGAACAAAGTCGCGTCCCTTTCGCCACTATCTATGGGAATTCAATCTTTGCTCTCTTCTATAAGTTTATCATATCTCGCGTTTTATTGACAGCTGGTTTTTGCCAAAAGAATTATTTTTAGGCATGACAAACAGACTCCCTTTGCGGAAGTTTTTTGAAGTATTCAGTTGTATATTTTAACATCTCATATGCTCTAAAACAGATGGTGTATGCTTATCTGGAAGATGTGGGACCATTTTTCCGCCACAGGAAGAACACCTGCATACATCTATGTTATATAGCAGCTTTATCATTTCAGCGGCACTTCGATTTTTAAATGCAGAAATATATTTTTTACATCCAAGCAGATTTCTACAGTGCGTCATCTTTTTGCTCTTGTTTCGGCACGACAGCAAACCATAGTGCCGGATTCTGACAAAACGTTTTGGAGGAACATGCATTAAAAATCGACGGATGAATTCCTCGCCCGGAACTGTTTTCTCTTTCCACTGACCTTTGTTTTTGTAGTCTTTTACGGCATATGTAACAGTTGCTTCCGTCATGGACCTGATCCGATGATTACTGATTGCTATCCTGTGAGTATATTTCCCAAGATAATTTATGACTGACTGTGCTCCATTAAATGTTTCCTTACAATAAGCAACCCAGTCTTTTTTATAGCACTCATCGAGAAGTTCTTTGAAGCAATAGTGGTTTTGATATTTCTCCGCTGTACCATGAAACTCAAGCTTTGAATCATTCCACAGGCTTTTTAATTCACACAAATATTTCCCGCGGAACACTTTTGCAATGACCCCATACGGGAGAAAAAACTTCCCACCGGTATCTTTCCATTTGCTGTCCTTATCAAGTCCGCCACCAAGAACAATGGTATGGATATGAGGATGATAATTCATTGCAGAACCCCATGTATGAAGAATACAGATATAGCCGATGTCAGCTCCCAGATACTTTGAATCTTTCGCTAGCTCGTTCAGAGTGGATGATGCAGCATGATACAGTGCATCATACAGAAGTTTCTGATTGCTATAAATGATAGGATTCAATTCCTCAGGGACTGTGAATACCACATGATAATAGGGTGCATCCAGTACATTCTCCTTCTGGGCATCAATCCATTTTTCTTTCGGAAACTCCTGACACATAGAGCAACACCTGCTTCTGCAAGAGTTATTGTGAATGCTGATACATCCACAGTCCTCACAGACACTGATGTTCACACCAAAAGCCCCGGTTTTACAGTTCATGATGTGAAAAGCTGCTTTTCTGTGGTGAGCAGGAAGCTCATGTGTTTTTTCATAAACAGGATAAAACCGTTCAAAGACATCCTGTATCGTACAAGATTTTTCCACGATTACTCACCACCCATCTCATCAAATGGGCTTTTAATACCGAGCAGAGTCTTATTGCTTACATGAAGATAAATCTCTGTTGATCTTGGATCACGGTGTCCCAGAAGGGCCTGAATATATTTCACGTCGCACCCGGCTTCAAACAGATGGCTTGCGAAACTATGGCGCAAACAGTGTGTAGAGACATGCTTCTGAATTCCAGCCCTTTTTGCACTTTTACGGAAGAACTGGATGACACTGTCCTTCACAAGATAATCGCCAGACCATGAACTTGGAAACAGAATCCCTGTTGGTCTGCCGCATTTAAACCAGTATTCTGTAAGTATCTCAAGTGTACGGTCAGCAAGCAGGGTATAACGGTCAAATCGGCTTTTGCCATCACGGATGTGTATTGTTTTATTGGTGCGTGAAATGTCAACATAGTGAAGGTGCGTGACTTCCGATACCCGAAGACCACCTGAATACATGGTAGCAATCATGGCTTTATGTTTCAGGTTTGGCGTTGCATCCAGAATCGCTGATATCTCTGCTTTCGTAAGTACGATTGGCAGGCTCCTGTCTCTTTTCATACGTGGGATATCATCGTCATCCCAATTCATTTTTAATACTTTTTTATAAAAGAAGCGAATACCGGAATGATAGTGGTTGTATGTTTCCGGTGAGATCCCGGAAAGTCTTTTTTCGGTCAGAAATGTGTCAACATCATCTGTTGTCAGAGCATCTATTGGCTTATCAGTATATTTTAAAAAGTGAGCAACACTTGTACAGTAAGCATGAATAGTAGAATCTCTTAGATTCCGTTTGTTTGCTGCATTTGTAATCTGGCTAAATATTTCATTGTACATAATAAAATCCTCCATGAAAAATCAGTAGTTAATGAAAAACCCTGCTTACATGGAGGTGCATTAGCATAATAAAACCGCTTGTCAGAAAAGCGGTCAAATGGTATTCTTTTCATAGGCAGTGGTGTCTTTCTGTATTGAATTGTTTTGTGTGGTAACTTTACAATATCAAATACTGGTAAGAATTGTCACTGCCTATTTTATTATTGAGAAAAAGAAAGCTGCGCCACAGCCTTGGCAGGCCATCGCGCAGCGATTTTGTTCAATTACAGTTTGCCGATGCCAAAAAGTAAAAACAGTATATCGCGGAGGCGATGGCGTGAATAAACTATACGATTTATTAAAATATATTATCTATGCGAGTTTCTATGTGATTGTGATTAAAACGGGTATGGATTTCTATGAGTATAAGCGCTTTCCGAAACTATACGAATCGTATTCTTCACCGTGGTATACAGAAACATTACTGTATATCGCTGCTTCACTTTTCGTGATTGTCGTATGTTTTGTGCTCAGAGTGATCCTTGGACGAAAGATGAAGAAGAGGTGAGCTATATGTTTATGATGTTTGAGTTTATGTTTCCGATTATCTTCGTAATGGTTTTCGGCATGATCATCTTCCAGTTTGCGACAGGAATCGGAACATGGCATAAAAACAATCAGTCACCGCGTTTGTCGGTGAATGCAACCATCGTCGCAAAGCGTGAAAGTATCACACATCATAGCCATGCAAATGCGGGTGACCTGTCTGGAACGCATGGCTACCATTCGACTTCAAGTACCAGCTACTATGTCACGTTTCAGGTAGCGAGCGGTGACCGGATGGAACTGCCGGTTACTGGCAGTGAATATGGAATGCTGGCGGAAGGCGACATTGGGAAACTTACGTTTCAGGGAACGAGATATCTGTCATTTGAGCGCGTGTGATTCTGGAGTTGATAGTGTGAAAGAACCTAGGATTTACAAAGAGGGGGCACTATGAAAAAGAAACAATGCATCTTTTTTGCTCTTATATTGATAATCGTAGTTGGTGCAGTAGTAATTATCTTAAACATACCAGATAATCAGCAAACATCATTTGTTGTCGATGGAAATAATTGGTCGGGCGAAGTTGTCAATGGAGGTTCTTTGCTGTTGGAGCTGAATAATGATGATAATCGTAAAGAATGGTCAATCACATTGAAACCAGAAATCTTTGTAAGCGATTATCACAACATTGCGGGAACTATTTCAGAGTTTCATATAATTGCCTTGAATGACGGAAAGGGTGAAATGGTATTTCAGTGCACAAATGATGATGGCCGCACTGACAAGTATATACTTGAGCTTTCCATTTCACGTCATCAAAAAAAATATCTCCAAATTGATTCCATTTCCTTCAAAAAGAGCGAATGACAATTCAAATTTCAGAGGTGGTTTTATGTGGTTCTGGTGGTTTATTTTGGTTTGTGACTTATTAGTTCCTTTTACAATGCTGATTGCCGGAAGAATGATGTGGAAGCATTGCCCGAAACACATTAATGGTGTGGTCGGATACCGGACACGGCGTTCCATGAAAAATATAGAAACATGGAAATTCGCACATGATTATTGCGGCCAGCTATGGTGGAAGATTGGATTATGGATGATTATTCCTTCCGTACTGGTGCATGTTCCATTCTATCACAGTGACGAAGATGCGATTGGAAATGTCAGCCTAATTCTGGTAATCATTCAATGCATTGTTTTGGTTCTATCTATTTTACCAACGGAACACGCATTAAAGAAGAAATTTTATGATGACGGAACGCGCAGATAGAATATGACGCAGGCAGAAATTCACCTGGCGGGAATATAATTATAATTACCAAAGTGGTGGAAATCCTAAATTTCAAATGTCAGGAGGAAATATTTGATGAACTATATTATTATCGTTACAGATTGTGACTGCATCGTTTCATTCTATTCATTTCATGGAACAGAAAAAGATATGCTTAGTGTGCTGAAGAAAAAAGCAGAGGAACGCCGACAGGCTCTTGCGGAACGTCCGGAATATGTAACTGATATTGAATATGATGAACTTACTTCTTCCTGGCACATAAATATTCTTAGTGATAATCTTGAAGTGACGGAAAGTATCACTGCAAAACCAGTAGACTTAATCGAATGTCTTAATGCATAGTAGAATGGGTGATAAATTAAAAAGAGGGGGAAGATCCAGATATCGTGCTGATTGTACCACACAGGAAGTCGTTTTAAATCTGGAATGGCCCCTCTTCATCGCCAACTATTCGTTAAACCAGTGTTTAGCGAATAGTTATGGACCGCTATCCTATCGTAATTTTGGGTATGTTAATGTAGGTAACTTCCTAACACAGCAAAAATCCGTCAAAAAGATTTCCGATCATCCTGATTCATCCAGGCTTCACAGTTATTCACAACTTTTCAGTTTTCTGCAGTTTGCTTTACGCATCCATTTCTTCCTGATCTAAACCTATGTCGATTAACGATACACCTGGGTTTTCCTTTTTCATGCTGTAAAATGTATCCTCACCGATGATTACATGATCCATTAAGCGGATCCCTAATATTTCCCCGTCCCATGCAATCTGGCGTGTTAATGTAAAATCTCCGTCCGACGGTTTTGGTACTCCGCTTGGATGATTATGCGCCACCGCGATGGCCACCGCATTGGCCACAATCACACCTTCGAATACGTTCTTGATCTCTACATTGCATTCATAGCTTCCCCCGATTGCTATAATTTCCACACCAATCGGATGCAGCTTCATATTGAGATACAGAACCACAAACTGTTCTCGGTCCAGCCCATCAAAAACCGGCTTTATTACTTCCACAATTTCTTCCGGAGCCGCAATGCCGGTCACTCTGCGCTCTTTCATTAAATCACGATCTTTTTCCAGCCGGACCCTGTATAGACTGATTCTCTGTGTATTTTTTTTTGCTTTTTTCCCTTCGTCGCCTCTTCTCCCCATTATGTTTTAGCAAGCATCATTCTTTCCAACTGTAGCTATTTCTGCATTTCATAGCTCATGCCTTATCATCTTTATAAGTGATTGTCTATTATCTGTAGGAAAATAATCTTCCAACAATGATGATCAGGAATATGGATGGAACTGCTTGTATTCATGCGTATGCTTTCACTTATAATTATATTATAGGCAGATTACATGTTTTTTCCAATCTTTTTCTAAGTTTATGGTCATTTTTCTGTATTCGTAGAATATTTTCCATATAATGTTTACGTTTACTAAGTAAACGTAAACATTATATACATTCAGTTCTTTAGATGACACGATATATCACGAACTATTGTGTAAAGAATGATATTCATACGGTTGTAATTGGAGATATAAAGGGGATTCGTAAAGAGAGAAACCTGGGGAGGAAAACCAACCAGAAGCTTCACAGTCTGCCATATGCCCGTATCTATATGCAGTTAGAATATAAGCTTAAAATGAAAGGAATTTGCCCGATAAGACAGGAAGAAAGCTATTCCAGTCAATGTCCGCCGCAGTCAGAAGAAGTATGGCACATTTATGCAGAGAAAAGAAATCGAAAAAAGCGTGGCATCTACATTGTAGATACCGTGATCTACAATGCAGATGCAGTAGGAGCTTATAATATTTTGAGAAAGTATCATGCCGTATCCGGCAAAGAAATTGATATGCCCGTAATCGGGCTGAGCAGTACAAAAACAATAAAAGTAGCTGTGTAACCCATCTGGGTAGCAGTACGGGTGTCATGGACGCACCTCTGAAGCTACGGAGCTATGCTTCGTAATCAGATGCTCGGTAATTCAATTGCCGATGTAGTTCACTACGCATCTGGCACTATTTGCTCGAATATATGTTCTATTTTCGTTGATTTCAATTCTTTCTCATAGTATAATAAATCTATACTAGTGTACTGTATCATCACCCGATTTGAGGAGGATCTCATGCAAATATCCGAAGAAATATTCCAGAATATTTTAGAGCAGCCGGATCCAGTAGATTTATCACGGCTTACTCCCTATTGCTCCGACTTTACACTGGATGCATTTTCTCAATACCGTAAACATTTCAAAAATACGAGAACAGCGAATGAATATGCCTATATGTTTGCTGATTTTTTCAACTTACTGAAAAAGGACATTCAGCAGATATCTGCAGAAGATGTGCATTATTACTTTTCTTCTGTGCGCGATAAATATTCCACTCATTCCTTATGCACACGGATCCGTGCATTGCGAGCATTTGCACGGTATTTAGATGCAGAAGCCTGCAACGACACGGATGATGTCGATATGGTAGTACCAGATCTTCAACGTGAGGAGCCTGCAGAAATTTCAGATACTGGAAGATTTTCCGGACTCTTTCCAGAGTTTTCTTTCGAATGTGAACAGCCACTTGTTGTTGGGATAACCATGCGGGATATCGACCGCGTATTATCTACACTTATGGATGAACAGAATGTAACCTTGTTTGCAATTATTTCACTGGTTCTTCGCACGGGCTTAACAACGGAAGAAATTTGTGGCTTAAAAATCCAGCAGCTGGTTACCAATGGCCAGACTGATCAGTGTGGGATTATGATTTTGGGAATCAGGAACCGTTTTATCAAGGTTCCATCTGACCTCTTCTCACTGCTACTACTGCTTTCCGAGCAAACAGACAATGAAACAGGTAATCTTTTTCTAACCAGACTCAAGCAATGCCCATTTACTCAGCGCAACTTGTTATTGGAAATCAAAAAGGCCTGCCTGCGGGCCGGAGTTCGTCCTTTCACGCTGCAGCAGCTCCGTAATTTTTCCATTCTTTTAATGCTGCGCAGCCACGCCCCTGAAGAGGTGGTATCAGACTATGTTTCAACAGACTCCAGATGGATGACCAGATACAAAGAGGCTGCGCCGAGTCTAAACGCTGCCCCTTGTGATTATGTAGCCTTATCCTTGCGATATAATAGCTAGGAGGAAATGAAGTGTGAACCGACTGCCCTTTTTCAAAAGAAAACAAAAATCAAATTCATTTGAGCAGCTCTTAACTGCAACTGCTGTAAAGTCGACTGCCATTAATATAGATTTTATCCGGTCTCACATTGAGCGCGGCCTGCGGCAGTGGCTTTTCGCCCAATTAAAACAGGATATTGATCTGCTGCCGGATGCTGCCTTGACAGAAAAGTTTTTCTACGAATCACAGGATTATATCATTAAGGGATTATATGGTTTCCCCGCTATTCGTTCAATCCAGGAAATTGAATTGACAGATGCTTCATTTAAAGATTATGATAACTCCTGTTTGCACTCCATTACTAGCATCCAATTTGTATTTCAATATACTGTAAAAGCATCCCGTACTTATACCCTACGCTGCACGGCTGTAAATAGCACAAGGTTTGGTTGGCAGATTAACCAGGTCACCCAGATTTAGGATAATAAGCAAGAATCCTCGGTTATTCAATTGCCGAGATGAAAGTGTCTGAAACGCAACACTATCTATACTATCGACTCCTAAGTTGCCAACATGTACAACTAATTTATTGTAATATGGATTTACAGTTATTGGAATCAAATTAGGAACTCTTGTTGTAGATGTATTATCTTCTGTATAAGTAATCTCTGGCAAGAAGCGTGAATCTACTGGTTTCTCATTTGCGGCAAAAGCTGTGATGTTGGAAGATACTATCATTACAGCGACCAAAAAGAAACTTACAAAATGTCTAATGAATTTCTTCATACTTTTCCTCCTTTTCATATTAACTCAAAGCTACGGTATTATATTCCGCAGATAGTGAAGCATTCTTCTGTTTCAAAACATACTTGAACCCAGTTGTCAATTTCAGCAATAATTTTAAAACTACATGGAAAATCTTTTTTCGTTACTTGCTTCACATTATTCCACTCGCTTGGAATTACTGTTGTGACTCCAAAATAAGAGAAATGATTTAAACAAATATTAAAAATTTTTTCCAGTTCCATCTGCTGAAATAAATCTTCTGGAATATAGAGAGAATCCTCCAACCAATGTGTTCCAGAAAAAGTCCCTTTCATAAACTCGAATACATCATGCTCTGTAAGTTTATTCTTTGTAAGTACATTCAATGGAATCCCCTTCTTTCTGAACTATCCTTTTGTATAAATTACACAACAAATAACTATAAAAAGCAATTTATTTCTACTTATTTTTAGAATATTTTTAGAGTATTTAGTGGTAAGATTTTTATTATTCGCTTACTTTACGGAATAGTGCGGCTGCTGCCTATCAAATTCTTGTGTGTTACTCTACCGCACATGAGCATTCCCAGCCGGATTGTAACTGGGGATGGGACTCCCATCGGGAATGTTATTTCTTCGGCTACCACCTCTACATGTATGTGGCCTCCGATTCCCATAGTGACCTTCCCGTATTCCCTCTTTTAGAGCGTGCTTCCCGGCATGATATGCTTTCTTTTCTGCATTCTTTTTTCTCCATGAAAGCATACCTTCCGGAGTTCCGTATTGAAAAACTCCTTCTGGATTCCGCCCATGACGCTTATGCTGTCTATGAGTACTGCAGACAGAAAAATATCACTCCCTTTATCGACCTTAATCCCGGACATACCGGACATTTCACTTATAAGGACGATTTCACCATTGATGAGGACGGCGTCCTGATCTGTAAGATGGGCTTACATATGCATAAAGACGGATATGAGGCTTCTAAGCACCGGGCGAAATACCGTTGTCCAAAATCAAATCGGACACGTGGCTGCTTCTGTGAGCATCCCTGTTCACCTGCAAAATACGGAAGAACCGTACACATTTTTACAGCAGATAATCCAAGATTATTTAACATACCGCCAAGAGACAGTAAAGCATGGAAAAAGGAATATGATGGAAGTACTTCCGTAGAACGCTCCAACAAGCGTGAGAAAGAGGACTATAAATTAGAAGACGGCAGACACCGCTCTACAAGGATGTGGTACTGCCGCCTCTATGGCATCATGATTCTACAACATCTTGATGCCTGGGAAATGCCATCTATCGAGGCATTTCAAGAATCATTATTAGGATTGACCGCCTAATAATGATATATTAAGCGATTCCATAAGATTTTTCAAGGCATAGTACCAGCTATGTCCAATGTTTATGTCCATTTTTCTCAAATTTCTTTTTCTACACGATATTCAGTTGTCAATTTTCAGTTAGAACCTCATTCGTTGAGTTTCCGAAAAGTTATATTTCATCGCTTATTTAACACTGCCCTATCAATTATTTCACCAATTTATGAATTACTTTTATCAGTAATTCCACATCAACAGGCTTAGCAACATGTTCATCCATCCCTGCTTCTTTTGCTCTTATTCTGTCCTCCGTGAACGCATTTGCTGTCATTGCAATGATCGGTACCTCCTTTGCATCCTCTCTGTCCAGAGACCTAATCATCTTTGTGGCTTCATAACCATTCATTACAGGTATCATAATGTCCATAAGAATGACATCAAATTCACCAAGTTCACTTTTTCTGAACAGCTCAACCGCTTCCTGCCCATTCCACGCTTTAATCACGTCCGCACCCTCATTCTGAAGCATAAATTCAGCGATTTCCATATTCAGCTCATTATCTTCCGCCAGAAGAATATGAAATCCCTTTATAGATTTTTCGGATACATCCTTCTGTTCTTCACGTTTATCCGCATCCGGATCTATTTTAAATGGGACCCGGATCACAAATGTCGTCCCTACGCCTTTTTCACTTTCAAAAGTAATGGTTCCACCCATTTTCTCGACCAGCTTCCTTGCAATGGCCATTCCCAGTCCAGTTCCGACAAACTTTGTGCGGCTTCCCGTATATTCCTGTGCAAATGGTTCAAAAATATGTTTCTGGAACTCCTCAGTCATTCCGATTCCTGTATCCCGGCAGATAAATTCCATTGTCGTCATTCCTGGCTGTTCGGATGGGATTTCCATGCAGCTAAGATAAATATGTCCATTTTCTCTGTTATATTTCACTGCATTGGACAGGATATTCATCATCACACGTTTTACATACCCCGGACTTCCAATAAGATCACGGTGTATGATTTCTTTTTTCTCCCATACAATCCGGATATTCTGTTCTGCAGCAATCTGTTCAATTACAACAAGCACTTCCTCAGAGATTTTGCTCAGATTAAATGGACTCTCTTCCAGAACAACTTCACCCGACTCCAGCTTACTCATGTCCAGAACATCATTTACTAGTTCCAGCAACAGATTGGATGCCGCTTTAACCTTTGTTCTGTATTCCTTCTGCTTCTCCATATCATCTGCATAATGGTCTGCCATATTGATCAAACCGTAGATTCCATTAATCGGAGTCCTGATATCGTGGCTCATACGATGAAGAAATTCTGTTTTTGCCTCATTGGCGGCTTCTGCCTTTTTTGCTGCTATCAGAAGTTCTGCTTTATATTTTTCATCTTTTTCAAATTCTTGTTTCCGGTGCGCCAGATTGGTTCTGTATGTCCAGAACCAGAATATGCCGGACATCAGAAAATAAAGAAAAATAACACCTATAACACTCAATGGAAGATTACAAAACACTTCCGTATCCGGAAGATATGCGTAGATATAATAATCACGCTGTTTCAGCATGATTCCATAACCTCCAATTCCTTCCTTCTTAAAATGATAGATATGCTGACTGTCTGTATGCTTTTTCATTGCCTGAACAACTTCGTTGTCGGCTGTATTCTGTCCCAACAGGCTCTCATTATTGCTGGCAACAACGATTCCGTCGTCTGCAACGATAATCGTTCCATCTTTCTGGATACTATAACCATTTAAAAGCCCCTGTATCGTCAGCGTATAGTTTCTGGCAAATTCAGGAGATGTGTAGTAATAGATTGCAACGATACCCGGTGCATCTTTTCTGGCGCAGGCTGCAATGTCAATAAAGGATCCATCTTCCCTGGTAAACCGTTCCGAATAGCTTCTTTCTTCATATCCGGCAAAATCCATGATAATTTCTTTTTGCAGATACTCCGTAATCTCATTAGCCAGAGACTCATCCGTGCTGTATTCACAGTCCGTCTTTCCTTCTGCATCCAGTACAATGATACCATCCACCCATAGAGTCTGCAGGTTTTCCTTCAGGAAATCCCGGCTTAGCTGACCGCCGTTTTCTATTTCCATTTTAATATTTGTACTCATCTGTCTGGCACTTTCAATGGCACGGAGGAGGCTTTTTGATTCCGAAGATTCATTAAAATGGGTGTAGGTGGAGCACTGCACTTTCACATAGTTTACAATCTCCACCATTCTTTTCTCTGCTTCCGCTTTTTCTGCGTGGAAGAAATAAAACAGAGAGGCTACAGCCACACAGACTCCAATCAGACCGCCGAACAGCTGGATTCGTTTTTCTTTTTTCTTTCTCTTAATATCCACGATCATCCACCTCCAGATACTTCTGGGGATCATCCAGATATTTTTCAATGATTTTCAGGGATGTGCCATCCTGACGCATTTCTTCCAGTGTCTGGCTCATCTGCTCACAGATTTCTCTGTCATCATCTTTTGCAAAAGCGACACCTATTCCGGTGATCATCAGAGGCTCTTCCAGAATACG
Source organism: Enterocloster sp. (assembly GCF_057861365.1). Lineage (NCBI taxonomy): Bacteria > Bacillati > Bacillota > Clostridia > Lachnospirales > Lachnospiraceae > Enterocloster > Enterocloster sp. The sequence goes on along the minus strand of NZ_DBMACH010000007.1, from coordinate 109,524 downwards.
GAAGCTTGCATCATAATCCTTCATATACTGAACAATAGATTCCTCGTGTGCTGCAACTGCATCTACATATCCTTTTCCCAGAAATGTATAGATCAGCTCCCTGTGTCCCAGGCTGATCAGATTGCCCAGTTTTGGGATTCTTTCATCCGTCCGATTCAGAAAGATACCTTCCGGTTTGGTTGTTGACTGAACAGCCAGGTTCTTTCCCTCTAGGTCACTCAGTTTATAGATATTACTATTCTCATTTACAGCAACCACCTGACGGCTTGCTATGTATGGTCCCGCCCAGCGGTAATCATCAAGACGCCCTTCCATGGAAAAGCAGCCCATGATACAGTCAATCTCTCCGCTCTCCACCAGTTCTTTTTTCTTCTCCCAGTTGATCTGGACAACGTCCACCTGATATCCCATTCTTTTGAAAGCTTCTGTAGCCAGTTCTACATCGATTCCCGTCGGTACACCATCCTCATTCAGATAATTGTATGGTGGATAGTTGTCACTGCCGAGGGTAATAACAGGCTTTTCGGTTTCTTCTTTCGTGTTATCTGTGTTTTTACACCCTGCCAGGGTGACTGCTAAAATTCCCGCAAGCAGAATGCCTGCAATTACTCTTTTTCCTTTCATTTTCTGTCTATCCCTAACTATCCTTTTTGATTCTTCTATATCCGGTTACTTTCCATTCGTCACTGTACAGTGACCTGCGGTTCGGTACCACCCCCCCCACCAGATTTTATGCTTCTGATCGTCTTTTCCAGCACCTTCATCTCAACCGGTTTTGAAACATGTGCATTCATGCCAGCCGCAAGGGAACGCTGAATATCTTCTGAAAATGCATTCGCAGTCATGGCAATGATCGGAATCGTCTGTGCCAGTTCATGGGAGCTTCTGCGGATTGCTTTCGTTGCCTCATAACCATTCATAACAGGCATCTGTATGTCCATCAGGATCATGTCATAATCACCTGGGACAGACTATTCAAATGCTTTCAAAATCTCTTCACCATTTTCACAGATGATACATTCCGCACCTTCAATCTTTAACAGTTCCGTCAGGATCTCCGCATTCAGTTCATTATCCTCTGCACACAGGAACCTCATTCCTTGAAGGATATTCCCATCCTGCTCATCTGTTTCTTCTTGTGCCGCCAGAGCAGCCGTTCTATCCTCTGCAATTTTCAGATCCAAGAGAACCTCAAAACAGCTTCCCTGTCCCAATTCACTCTCCACATCAATGGTACCTCCCATTGCCTCAACCAGATTCTTAGTAATCGCCATTCCAAGTCCGGTTCCCTGTATTTTATTTGTAAGGGAACTTTCCGCACGGGTAAACGCATCAAAAATTGTATCCTTGAAATCTGCCGACATTCCCACACCACTATCGCTAACTAAGATACGGTACTTTGCATAGACAGATGACTTTGTCTCACATTCTTCTACAAAGAACTGAATTTCCCCACCTTCCTGGGTATACTTCACTGCATTGGAAAGCAGGTTGCTGAAAATCTGCATCAGGTGAACCTGATCCCCATTCACCCACTCATGCTGAATATTTTCTTTTATGATTGTAAGGGTCTGCTGCTTTTCATATATTTGAGTATGAAATATAGTGTCAAGTTCCTGTACAAGATCCAGAATAGAAAAGTCAGAATACTTGAAGACTGTTTTTCCTGCCTCAATCTTACTCATATCCAAAACATCATTAATAATTCCTAACAGATGCTGTGATGAAATATCTATTTTATCAGCATACTCTATAACTTTTGCTTTATTACCTGCATCATGTCTGATCAAAGATGTGATACCAATGATTGCATTCATAGGAGTACGAATATCATGTGACATATTAGACAGGAAATCTGTTTTCGCCTTATTTGCATTTTCCGCTGTCTGTAAAGCCTCTGTTGCAACGTTCTTTGCCTTTTTCAGTTTTTGATTGACTACTTCCATTTCCTTCATTGTCTGCAAATGAAGTTCATTCTTTCTTTTTTCATATTCTGCTTTTTGATCTGCAAGACTAAGTCTGGAAATACTGTAGAATAATCCAGCAAAAAGTAAAAGTATAAAACCTGCCATGAGTGTTGTTGTACACAGCACCGTTTTCTGGTAATCCCTCAGCACATTGTCAATAACTCCCTTTGTCACAATGCATACCAAAATGGTGTTGTTGCTTTCTATCGGGCAATACCCCAGATAATAGGGGTTCTGTTTTCCCAAAAGTGCAACTCCGGATTCTCTGTTATCAAACTTCTTTTTGAGCAAATCAGCCTCTTCTTCTGTAATGGCCTGTTCCCCTTTTAAATGTTTTAACAAAGAATAATTGCGCTGATATTTATCACCACTCAGGTTCGTATACGTAATATTTCCGTCATCATCCAGCATGAAAAAATATGCTTTCCCATCATAACCTTTCAGTTTTAACATGGAATCCAGTTTCGAATGATCATACACCGTTCCAATTGCCGTATAAGTTTCCCCATTGATCGTATATTCCTGACATGGGATCGCAACCAGATAACCGTCTTTTTTCTTCTGATCATAATCAAGACGCACCAGTTTTCCAATATTGTATCCATTCTTTAAGTCCAGCAGAAATTTACTTGGCATATCAATCCGCATTTTTGTTCCACCTGCGGATATTGCCTGACCATTTTCCCGAAGAAATATAAGGGTACTTTCCGATTCTTTTTCCCATGCTTCAAGGAAACTTTTGTTCGTATCCGTTTCAAGAGACAGCTCCCTCTCACGAAGTAAAAATTCCTCAACCAACTGCAGCTGGCTGTAGTACCCACTCACCTGAAGATCATAGGTCTGTTGTATCTGTTCAACAACAGCTCCCATACTGCTTTTTCCATTTTCGCTGATATACTTGCTAGACTTACTTATAAGATACTTGATACAACCTAAGCTTAAAAGAATCATAAGCAGTATAAGCAACAGCCTTGTTATTTTTTTTCTTTTCTTTACCGTTTGTTCTATCTCCACTTTTACTGTTCAACCTCTATATAGTCTTCCGGTGCTGACGGCTGCTGTCCTTTTGACATTGCTGCGATCCATGCACTTGATAATGTTGTATCTTTAAGCTGCTCAATCTCACATTTCGGATTTATTTTTTTCAAAACAGACATTGTGGTGTCTGTAAGAAGAATCGAGTATTCCTTTTCTTTGTCTATTTTCTTATCATTAACTGTTAAGTCCTTTAATGAAAATCCACTTTCCGCTTGATTGACGATCATTTTCATACCGGATGCAATTGGTAATTCGTATTTATTGGTTACGTAAAAATTCTCATCAGCATCAGCAAGATAATTTTCCACGAGTTCATAAACCTGTTTACCATTCATTTTTGCAACATATAATGCTGTATCTGAACTCTTCGCTGTCATCATGCCAACCCGGCTATTGGTGCATTCTCCTTTGTACATAGAAGAAGTGAAATAATAATATGGCGCCAGAGCCAGCTGTGCATCATTTTCTTCTCTGATCGTAGTTAAAATGGAAGATGCTGCATCACGGCCATTTCTATCGTTCAGTGAAATGGAATATTCATTTTCAAAATTCATCGTTGCTTTTTCTTCTGGAGCTTTACGATTCATTACACTGCAAAAAATATCATAAGCCTGTGTTTCATCCATTTCCCCTGACAGTAATCCGTGAACAGCCTCAAGACTTGCATCAAATGATTTTTGAGCGGAATATCGGATATAAACAGCATTATTATTAATTTCATCTTCCAGTCCAGGCACATCCTGCATCATGGTTGGAACATCTGTATTCAATGAAATGACGCCGCTTCCATCCGCAATCAGCTTTTGCCCCTCTTCTGAAATCATACAATCCAGCACATCCAGTGCAGTATCCAGTTTCTCCCGGTCTTTTTCCAGATTTTTGTTAAATGCAATGTTTAAGGATGGAGTCATGTACACGTAGGATTCATCCGATGTCTGTGAAAAGTAAGGAATACGGATCAGCTCTGCATCCATCTGTTTCTGCAGCTGCTGCATAACCGTCGGATGTCCATGAAACATTGCTGATTTTTCCTCGACAAACATCTGGGTTCCTGTATCGATGTCAATATTGATATCTTCTTTACCAAAGTGCGAGTCCTTAAGAAACTGACTGGTTTCTGAAAAAATACGTTTCCATAATGTATCATCAAACTTCACTTCATCCGCTGCAGTCTCTACACCGTTTCGCCATTCAATACCATCCAGGCTTGTAAACTCACCGATTGCCGCCGCCTGGATGATTTCATTATTAGACCAGTCTTCCCCAAGATCCATGGAATACGGTTTTATGCCATTATCATAAAACTGCTGACAGGCCTGTACATATTCCTCATAATTTTCTGGAATCTTTACGCCATACTGAGCAAACAGTGTTTTGTTGGCAATGATCGTCTGCGGAATACCACAGATTGGCAGCCACTGGATTTCATCCTCCCCATTCTTATAATATTGCACCGCATAAGAATAGTACTTGGAAACAACATCATAAGAAGCAAAATCCATAAGATAAGGCTGTAAGTCCTGTGCATCTGTTCCGGAGAATCGACGTACTGTTATGATATCCGGTAATTCATCATGTTCTTTAAAATAACTGTATAAATCGGTATCATTGTTACCAATAATAAATTCAATATCCTGATCAGGAAACTGTTCATGGATATAGGGTGCAATATTTTTCATCAAACGATTTTCCCACAGATAAACGGTAAGATGATCATCGTTTTTAGATACTTCTTTCTTTGACTGTCCACATCCAGACAAGACAGCAGTTGCTACAAGTACACCTAACACCACTGCTATCAGACAACGTTTTTCCTTTTTCATACTTTTATTTTCCTTATTCTTTCCTGATAAAATCATTGTTGTTACGTCTATGAAATAACACCGTAAAAAAACACTGTCAGACAGACAGTGCACCGCATTTCATGCAACTGGCTGCCATTTTACAGGCCCTGTAGCTTTGCGTCCCAGACTTTCATCTGGTTTGCCGATTTCCTTATTGTACCAAGTTCAATATCGTTAAAAATTGTACATTAAAACTTTCCAAAGTAAATTCCCGTAAGGGAATCTGCCAGAGTAAAATACCGCTATCTCTTTTGAAGTAAACCTTCCGGCTTCTTTTCCATTCTTTGTTACGATACTCTCCTGTACAGACATCACAAAGTTGAGATAATGACCGAAATTATTCTGCATTTCTGTTGCTGTAGCAGTAATCATACGCATTCTTTTTTCCGTTACTGTGAGGCTCTACGCCCTGTAATCTTTCGCTTACAATATAATTGCTTTCATAATTTCCTGAACGGTATTGCAGGTATCTTCAAAAGAAATATCTTTTGCATAGTCATATTCGCGTCTGTATTTTTCCCACAACTTACGAAGGGTATCGCTTTCTCGGATTTCTTTCAAGATTTCCATGTAGTCCGTAAGAATCGCTCCGCTGCCGCGCTTTTTTGTTGTCCGTTCCAGAGCCTGGCGTAGTGTTTCTTTATCACACTCTTCACCGCGCAGCGCATACAGGATATGTATGTCGTAATAATCTCTCGGACGGGTATTTGCAATGTTGCGGGATAACACCGTTTCCAGCTTTTCCGCCAGCACCGTTTCAAGATTGTAGGCAAGAATACTGATCTGGCGATCATCAAACAGCATGGAAAATGTGTATTCCACCTCACGGGGCGTTATCATGTCGCCCGTAGTAACATCCACCGTCAGCGGTACACTGATCGGCGGATAGTTTGCTTTCAGCCCAACCCGGATGCCGGGATAATCATCCGTTTCCCGTATATCAGAAATTCCGACAACCGCAAACTGCACATCATCGGCAATCTGTACAGTACAGATATCCGTAAAAATTTTCCGGATCGCTTCATGGGTCAGAGTGAACCCTTTGATTGTCGTGTCCAGATCCATGGTTGCCCGCGTATCCAGCCCTACAATAGCAGAAATCAGGAAACCGCCTTTGAGAATAAAATTGTTTTTATAGGGCGAAAGCGAAATTCGTTCCAGCAGTCGCTCTAGCATATAGTTCTGCATGACAAGCTGTGCAGAAATATGCTTCTCTGCTGCCTTATTTTTGATAAAGGCTTTTAACTGCATTGGATTTTTTGTAATCATAAGAGAACCTCCATATAACGCAGGACCTTCGGCTTCACGCGAAGCTGATCTGCGTACTTCATCAGTTTGTGAATATTTTTGTCTTTGGAGGCCGCATAGCGTTTCATAGCCTCACTGACGATCTGGATATCGCTGCCGCTGCCGCGCAGGATATCGCATAGCGTCCGCTCCAAATCATAAACGCGGATTGGGTTGCCGGACAAAGATTTAATTTGGATTTGCCCAAACTCATAATTTTCCGGTACAACACGCTTGATGATCAAGTTCTCTTGCTTCAAAGACGGTGCATTGTAGCCTTTCGGAAAGGTCATCGTATATTTCGCCGGGGTACGGTCCGAATAACCCAGCAGGTACAGTGCAGTATCATGGGAATAGATTCCGCGTCCATACTTACGCTGCAAAAGGTAAAAATCGTCCTCCCACACATTGCTCAGCACATACAGGCCGCGACCAAAACGGTACATTTCACCGCTCTTAACATACTCCTGCAGAATGCCGCGGTGAAGTCCGGCTTCCGTCACCTGGGATGTGGATATTGTACCATCCTTCGATGCTTCCAGAAGTTCTTCTATTTTTTCCCTGGTGGTCATGTTTCTCACCTCACTTTAACATTCACACATTATATTATGCAGAAATAATGTGTGAATGTCAATCAAAAATGACGAACACACATTAAATTACAACAAAATAATGTGCGTTCGTCAAATGAATTATTTAATGCTTCATTTAGCTCCGATCCACCATATCTTTCACCCGGGCACGGAATATACATTTCTCCGCATCAATGGCTGCCACAAAGCAGGAATACCCGTCTTTAGGATTTAGCACTTTATTTTTTGAGAGTTAATGAAATATATTTTATCCTCAAGTCAGCATATTTGCTGGCTTTTTTCTTTGTTTTAAAAACTTGACAAATTTTCTTTTTTATACTTGCTTTTATGGTGCTATGGTGCTATACTATAAGAGGGTGACTTTTATGGCATATTTTCTTAAAAAAACTAACAACAAAAATTGTATCTGGGGCTGGCCGTCGCGCTAGCGACTTGGTACAATATGATGATATGGCATTTAATTATATCATCGCTGATGCGAAGGGGAGATGGAAACAATGATGATCATGGATAGCAGCAAGCCGCTGTATCTGCAGGTGGAGGCAGATATTAAAAACCGTATCCTGTCGAAGCAGTACATGCCGGGAGATAAGCTTCCGACGGAGAACGAGCTAAGTGACCAGTATAATGTGAGTAAAATCACGATTCGAAAGGCGATACAGAATTTATCCGATGAGGGATATGTCAATAAGGTCCAGGGAAAGGGCACCTTCATCAATTTCAAGAAGGACAAGCTGTATCTGAATAAGACCAGCGGCTTCAAGGAAAGTCTGTCGAGCCTTGGACACGCGTCCAGACACGATATCATCCAGGCATCGTTCCTGAACGCGGATGAGGATATCGCAGAGAAGCTGATGATTCCGATGGGGACGAAGGTCGTCTACATCGAGCGTCTGGTCTGGCAGGATAACGAACCGATCGCGATCGATAAGATCTACATCGAGGATGCCCGCTTCCCGGACTTCATCACGACACTTTCGAAAGATCGCTCGTTCTACCAGGTGATGGATGAGTGCTATCATATCCGGCCGAATCATTCCGTCCTCGAAATCGACGGAAAGGCTGCGCAGAGCCACAGCGCAGATACTCTGAAGTGCAACGTCGGCGACCCGCTGTTTTCGATTCATAAAATCAGCTATGATCAGGATGGTAAGCCGATCCACTACTCGCTGACGACGGTCCGCTGTGATCGCGTCACCTATGTCGTTTCCACAAACGACTCCACGGTCATGGACGAGAAGATCAAGTCGAACTGAGCTTCGATCCACAACAGAAGGACGCTTCAGCCAGAACCAGCACAAACACAATCACAGATTTATCTCCATAAAGTTCAGAAGGGGCACCGACACATCTCGTGTGGTTGCCCCTTCGCTTCGTTTATTTATCGTTTATTTATCTTCTGTTTTTCGTGCTATGAACGGCGTTACGCCATCTCACAAATCTTACTGCGCACGCTGAGCACCATAGATGGTGCGACACTCAGCTCATCGATGCCCATCTCGACGAAACGCTCCGTCAGGGTCGTGTCAGCACCGAGCTCACCGCAGATGCCGGCCCACTTGCCCGCCTTATGCGCGCCATCGATGGTCATCTGAATCATCCGAAGAACCGCCTCATGATGTGGATTATAGAACTCGTCCAGCTTCTCATTCTGGCGATCGATCGCAAGTGTATACTGCGTGAGGTCGTTGGTGCCGATGCTGAAGAAATCGACGAGCTCTGCCAGCTCCTCACAGATCATCACTGCTGCCGGCGTCTCGATCATGATGCCCTGCTCCGGAATCGCATACGGGATTTGCTCCCGCTTGAGTTCTGCCGCCACCTCTGCGACGATCTCACGGATCCGAAGCACCTCATCTACGGAGATGATCATCGGATACATGATGGCGAGGTTTCCGTACTTCGCCGCACGAAGCAGTGCGCGGAGCTGTGTCTTAAACACATCCGGCTGTTTCAGACAGATACGGATCGCGCGATACCCCATCGCCGGGTTATCTTCCTTTCCGAGTCCGAGGTAATCGACGTTCTTATCCGCACCGATGTCGAGCGTTCGGATGATCACCTTCTTTCCGCCCATCGTCTGTAGCACCTGACGGTACGTGTTAAACTGCTCAGTCTCATCCGGCAGCGCGGTCTTTCCGAGATACAGGAACTCACTGCGGAACAGGCCGATGCCCTCCGCGTCATTTTCCTGTACATATGCGACATCTGAAACACTGCCGATGTTTGCATATACGTTTACCTTCCGGCCACTCTTCGTCACCGAAGGACGTCCCTTGTAGTTTGCAAGCAGCCGCTTCTGCTCTGCCGCCCTCGCCTGCATCTCGTGTGCAGCAGCGATGGTTGCCTCATCCGGATCCACGCAGAACACGGCATCCTTGCCATCGACGATGCCCATCGTACCGGAATGGAGACTGTCGAGCTCCACCGGCACACCGATCAGCGCCGGGATGTTCATCATACGCGCGAGGATCGCGGTATGGGAGTTCGTCGAGCCATGGACGGTGACGAACGCAAGGATCTTACGCTTATCCATCTGCACCGTTTCACTCGGTGTCAGGTCATCCGCCACGATGATGGACGGTTCCATATGCGCCCAGTCGAGCTCCTCCTCACCACTCAGATTCCGGATCAGACGATTCGAGATATCCTTCACATCCGCGGAACGTGCCTGCATGTACTCATCATCCATATTCGCGAAGATCTCGGCGAAGTTATCTCCGGTGACCGCCACCGCGTACTCAGCATTGAGCTCCTCCGTCTCGATCATCGAGTGGATCGCATCCTGGTAGTCCTCATCCTCGAGCATCATCTGATGCACCTCGAAGATCTGCGCGTTCACCTCGCCAACCTCCTGAAGCGCCTTCTCATAAAGCGCGCCGAGCTGGGCCTGCGCCTGTTTCTTCGCATCCTCGAGACGCTGGAGCTCTGCCGCTACATCCTCGACATGCTGACGCTTTACGATGCCATCACTCTTCTTCAGAACATTGATCGGACCGATCGCCGTTCCCTTATAAACGGACTTTCCGATGTATTTTTCCATTTCCTGTCCCCTCAGATTCTATATCGATCGATGAATTACAGATTTTCCTGGAAGAACTTCTCGAGTGCCTCGAACGCAGCATCCTCATCCGGACCCTCGACCTGCACGGTCACCTCATCGCCCTGCTTGACGCCCATGCTCATGATGGCGATCAGCTTGCCGGCAGCTGCGGTCTTTCCCTTCGCCGCGAGCGTCGTAGCGCTCTGGAACTTCTTCGCTTCCTTCACCAGCAGTCCGGCGGGTCTCGCATGCAGTCCGAGTTCTTCCTTGATCACATATGTAAATTCTTTCATCTTTATCTATCCTTTCTTTTCACTGCGTGAGCTCATACGTAAGTCCCCTCTGCAAATAAGCGGGATTCCTGCATACGTCACCATGTCATCTAAGTCATCATGTAAATAAGTTCTCATTATAAATAAAACTTCCCGCACGGTATAGTACTTTCCGGATCTCGAATTCACTATGCATGCAGGAAGTCTGGATATTTTTTCAGGGGTATGCCACAGTGCCCTGTGGTATTTTAAAGAAGTGTATCGCTCTGTTTAGAGAATGCCCAGTGCACCCATGACCATGCCGAAGAGGACGATGCCGATCAGCAGGACGTTGGTATTGACCTTCTTCTGAACGAGATTGTAGATGCCCAGCGTAAATACGAACGGAAGCATCTTCGGGATGATGGAATCCAGCATATCCTGGATGACCAGATTCGTACCACCGGTGGAGAAGGTAAGCGGCGTGGTGACGGACACCATGCTGGCTACCATACCGCCGACGACGGCGAGACCGACGATGGATGCGAAGTGCATTACGCGATCCATAAGTCCTTCCTGGTACAGCTTCGCGAGGTATTTATTACCTGACCTGTAGCCGAAGAAGGTTGCATTGTAGGCAAACAGCAATGACGGAATCGCGAACAGCAGTACTGCGAGAATCGGTCCCAGGATGCTGCCCTGCTGTGCGAACGAAAGGCCGATACCGAAGGTGATGATTCGGATGGTTCCCTGGAAGAAGCTGTCACCGATGCCGGCGAACGGCCCCATCAGACTGGTCTTGATCATGGAGATCGACTCGGTCTGGAACTCACCCTCTTCTGAATTTGCGTTCTGCTCCTCCATGGAAGCGGCGAGGCCCATGATAAACGGTGTCAGCTGCGGTGTGCAGTTAAAGAACTCCATATGCCGCTGATACGCTTCCTTTTTTCTCTCCTCATCATCTGCATACAGCTTGTCAAGCACCGGTGCCATGCCATACATGAAGCCCATGTGCATCTGACGCTCATAGTTCCATGAGCACATAATCGCGAGGGAATGCAGGAAGACCTTACGTAAGTCTTTATCGCTTACCTTCTTTAATGCTTTCTGATTTTCCATTATGCATTTGCCCCCTTTCCATACAGAACCTTATCCAGGATGAATGCCAGGATCGCGGCGAACATGGTCACACCGATCAGGCTGAGACCGGAATATGCGACGATCAGGAAGCCGAGAAGGAAGTACGGGAACATCTTCTTCGACAGCATTGAACTCAGCAGCATCGCAAATCCGAGGGCCGATAAGAGGTTACCAGCGACTGTGAGGCCGTTCGTGATGACCTGCGGAATCGCAGCTACCAGGTTCGTAACTAGATCCGTACCGAAGTAAACGGTCAGGAAGATCGGGATGAAGTAAACCAGCGCGTTGAAGCCGAAGGACCACCAGAGGTGGATATGAATCGCCTTCTTGAACTGTCCGTTCTCGATGGCCTTATCCGCTACATGAGAGAACTGCGCGATCACCATACGCATGATGACACTCAGGAACTCGCCAATGACGGCGACCGGAACGGCGAGGGTCAGTGCCGCTTCCGTGGAGGCACCGGAAAGAATCGCAAACGCAGTGGCGATGATACTTCCGAACTGCATGTTTGGTGGTCCGGCTGCTCCGATCGCTACAAATCCCATGGAAATAAGTTCCAGGGATGCACCTAAAATTACACCCTGTCTGACATCGCCTAATACGAGGCCTGCCAGTGTACTCAGGATCAGTGGTCTGCCGATGTTCTGACGTCCGATCAATCTGGAGTCGATGACACCGACGATACCAACTAAACCGAGTAAGATCGCTTTAATCAGCATACGACATCTCCTTTTTTAATTCTCAAATGATGCATGCTCGATCGGGGAGGATGGCACCATCTGAATATAGATCTTCTTTCCCATCGAAATCAGTTCCTGGGTGGCCTTCAGCTCTGCTTCATTTAAGTACACGGCCTTACCGTACTCCTTCGAACCGGCCTTCTTCGCCACACCGCCATAATTGATTTCGGTCACCTCTGGAAGCTCCTTCGCAAGCTGAAGTGCTTCTGCCGGTCCCTTTACGATGATCATGATATTCTTGCTGGCATTCTCATCCACCAGCTTCCGAAGCTGTGAAAACGGAATGATACTAAGCTCACAGTCCACCGGCTTCGCGATGCTGAGCGCCATCATGCTGATCGGATCATTCGGAACCTTATCATCGGCGACGATGATATAGTTGGTGCCTACCTGCTTGGTCCAGGAAAAAATCACCTGGCCATGTAAAAGACGATGATCTACACGAACTAACTTAATCATACATTTCCTCCATTTAAAAAGTTGTTGTACAGTACGATGCTCTGGGCTGCACTCTTACAGGTATCATCGAGGTCCAGCTCCTCCCATGTCGTACCGCTCTTCTTCATTGCCATGATTTCCAGTACCAGCGGGAGATTTACACCCGCGATCAGTTTTCTCGACGAGCTCATGAATGGTAAGGCGGTATTCGCCGGCGATCCTCCCGGAAGGTCCAGAAGGACGACCAGATTCCGATCCTTATATCTCTCCTCGATCGTCGCACGGATTGCTTCTGAAAAGTCATCCAGTGACTCTCCGTTTTCGAACGACAGCGTCCCGAAATCATCCTCGTCGATATCCAGGATCAGCTTCAATGCATCTGCATATCCCTTGCACAATCCTGCATGTGTAATCATCAGCACATCAAATGCATCTTTCATGTTTCGTACCATCCTTACTTAATTCTTCTATGATTGGAACAGCCTCTGATAAAGAGGCGATAATCTTTATGGCCTGTCGCTTCTGGACTTCCGTCGGCGGCATCAGATCCGGCACCATGATGACCGGGATCCTGGCATTCCAGGCTGCCTGGACGCCCACCTTCGAGTCTTCGAAAACCAGTGCATCCTCCGGTGCTGTATTCATCTTCGCAAGCACCTTCAGGTACGCTTCCGGCGAAGGCTTCCGCTCGACGACCTCATCACCACAGCAGATATAGTCAAAGTACTGTATGAGCTGTAAGCGAGTCAGGCGCTCCTCCGTCAGTGATCGACTGGTGGCGGTCGCTACCGCACACGGAAGTCCGGCCTTTTTGATGCAGTTCAGGAGTTCCACGGCACCCGGTTTTGCGGTGAGCTCACGCTCCAGACGCTCTACTCCATGCTGACGGGCGACTTTCATGAATTCCTCTGTGGAGCAGCGTCCACGGAACAACTCTTCCATGTAATCATACACCGGCTGTCCACTGCGACCAACCACATTCAGAAAGTCCTCTCTCTTCCAGTCGTCGATCCCGAAGTCTCTTGCCGTATCATACCATACATCCTGCCATACCCTCTCTGTATCGAGCAGCAGTCCATCTACATCAAAAATAACCAGTTTAAGCGACATATATTTTCCTCTTCGTACTGTATCTTAGTACTGCATCTGCCACATATAACGACGAACATCGAGTGAGTGACCACGCTCGAAGGCGATCGCCTCTACGAAGTGACGGATCACCACGCCGGTAAGGATGGCTGCAACATATGGCTTCGCCTCATCAGCTACCGTAGAAAGATCGAGATCCTTCTGATCGAGTACGAGCAGATCCTCTGTAAACTTCTTTGCGAAGTTCTCTACACGCTCATCGAGGTGTCTGGTGTGACCGATGGACTTTACAAGCATGAATGGAACATCATAATCGGTTACCTCGAACGGGCCATGGAAGTACTCACCGGAGTGGATGCATCCGGAGTTGATCCACTGCATCTCCATGAACCAGCACATCGCGGTGGAGTAAACCTCACCATAGTTGATGCCGCTGCCGATGGTGTAGATGGTCTTCTCACGCTTGTTGCGCTTCGCCCATGCCTTCGCCTGTGCATCGTACTGTGCCTTCGCCTGTGCAGAAAGATCGGTCAGCTTCTCGAGCTCCTTCAGGCATACATCCCACTTCGCATCTGGAGCGAGTACGGAAAGAAGGCTGAAAAGTAAGCCGTAAAGGATACCCTTATTCTTATCAGAATCGCTTACTTCCTTACCCCAGTCATAGTGAACAGGATACTCTGCTGCCTCCCAGAGTGGAGAACCCTCGAGGTTGGATAAGCAGATCGTAAGGGCGCCCTTGGAACGTGCAAGCTTCGTTGCCTCTACGGTCTCCGGTGTGTTTCCGGAATGTGAGCAGGAAATCACGACGGAGTTCTCATTGAGACGCTTCGGCGTATCATATACGAACTCGTTCGCGGTGTATACGTGGGAAGGGATCGAACTCTCCTTATCGAACATATACTGTCCAGCCATAAGCACTGCCTGGGATCCGCCACAAGCGACGAAATAAACCTCATTGACCTCCTTTCTGGCTTTCACTGCCTCAACTGCGGCCTTAATCTGTGATGCATGTAAGTCTCTCATAATTCCTCCTTAAAAATGATAATTGATTATATATCATTATTGGTTTTATAAGTCTTATTATATACATGTAGCACAAATTTGCAAGTACTTTTTTCTTTTTTGTCGGGAGTTTTACACTTCTTTTTTTAGTGTTTTAATACAAATCCTTTATTTAAGCCATTTACGGCTTATTTTTTTGTCAAATTTTATGATTTTTATAGTGCCCGTCTTTAGGATTTAGCACTTTATTTTTTGAGAGTTAATGAAATATATTTTATCCTCAAGTCAGCATATTTGCTGGCTTTTTTCTTTGTTTTAAAAACTTGACAAATTTTCTTTTTTATACTTGCTTTTATGGTGCTATGGTGCTATACTATAAGAGGGTGACTTTTATGGCATATTTTCTTAAAAAAACTAACAACAAAAAAGGTACTTATCTTCAGATTTATTCAAGCTTTTACGATCCTGAACGCAGGCATACTGCCCACAAGGCTTATAAACCTATTGGTTATGTTCATGAGCTTCAGGCAAAGGGCATTGACGATCCTATCTCCTTCTACAAAGAAGAAGTTATCAGACTGAACCAGGAAGCAAATGCTGCAAAAGCCGCAAAAAAAGCGAAGCAGATTTCAGATGATTCGCCGGAAAAACTCATTGGCTATTTCCCGATGAAAAACATTAACGACAAGCTTTCTGTCAAAAAGTATATTGATCTCATGCAGACCGCTACTGACTTCCGCTTTAATGTTTTTGACATGATCTCTGTCCTTGTTTACGCAAGGCTTGTCCAGCCATGTTCAAAATCAAAGACTTATGACGAAGTGATTCCAAAGCTTTTTGAATCCTACGATTTTTCTTTAAACCAGCTCTATGACGGGCTGGAGTATATCGGTTGCGAATACGAAAAGATCATTGAAATCTACAATCATCAGATCCAACAGATGTATCAGTTTGATACCTCTCATACTTACTTTGACTGCACTAACTTTTACTTTGAGATCGACAGGGAAGATGATTTCCGGAAAAAAGGACCTTCCAAGGAAAACAGAAAAGAACCGATTGTTGGTCTGGGACTCCTGCTTGATGCAAATCAGATTCCCATCGGCATGAAGCTGTTTCCGGGCAATCAGAGTGAAAAGCCGGTGATCAGAAATATCATTGATGATTTGAAAAAGAGAAACTCTGTGTCCGGCAGAACCATACAGATCGCCGACAAAGGGTTGAATTGTGCTGAAAATATCTTCCATGCGCTCAAAAATGGGGATGGATATATTTTCTCTAAGTCCGTAAAGATGCTTCCGGAAACGGAAAAGACCTGGGTACTGCTCCCTAATAATTACAGGGATGTAAAAAATGCTGCCGGGGAGACTTTGTATCGCATTAAGGAATGTGTAGATGAATTTGAATATAAATTTACCGAGTCTGAAACAGGCTCTTTAAAAAAGTTCCGGATCACAGAAAAAAGGATTGTTACTTTCAATCCAAAACTTGCCAAAAAACAGATCTACGAAATTAATAAAGAAGTTGAAAAAGCAAGGCTTCTGAAAGCTTCGCAGGCTAAAAAATCCGAGTATGGTGATTCTGCAAAATATGTCATTTTTACTGCTGCAGATAAAAAGGGCAACGACACAGATGGTAAAGTAAAAGTCACCATGAATGAGGAACTCATTCAAAAATCCCTGGAGCTTGCCGGATACAACATGCTGGTCACTTCCGAGATTTCCATGAAAGATAAGGATGTCTACAATGCATACCACAATCTCTGGAGAATAGAAGAATCCTTCCGGATCATGAAGTCACAGCTGGATGCCAGACCGGTATACTTGCAAAAACAGGATACCATTGTTGGACATTTTTTAATCTGCTATCTGGCCGTATTACTGACAAGATTACTGCAGTTCAAGATATTAAAAAATGGTTATAGTTCCGAAGAGCTGTTTGAATTCGTACGTGACTTCAGAGTTGCCAAAATATCAGACAGAAAATATATAAATCTATCGCATGGTACATCATTTATCAGGGAATTGTCAGAGCTGTGCAGCTTACCACTGACATCGTATTTTTTGAACGAAGGAGACATCAAAAAAATGCTAAGCCACAGGTTTTAATCCTTGGCTTAGCACCATGTTTTATACTTCAACTCCGAAAGTCAGGTATTATGCAGAAATAATGTGTGAATGTCAATCAAAAATGACGAACACACATTAAATTACAACAAAATAATGTGCGTTCGTCAAATGAATTATTTAATGCTTCATTTAGCTCCGATCCACCATATCTTTCACCCGGGCACGGAATATACATTTCTCCGCATCAATGGCTGCCACAAAGCAGGAATACTGCCCGCCAATCTTGATGATGATCGGTCCGCCAGTTGTCGGAGATAAACGGTTCGGGTAAAAACAGTATACAGAGATATTGGGGACTCCCGGAATTTTTCCGATCCAGTTTTTCCCCTGCATCTCCACACACTCAATGATAATGTTGCTATGCAGAGGGAAACGTTCCTCGATACCGATCCATTCGGACTTTACACAATCTCTTCTGGAAACCAAAAACCGCGGCTCTTCCTCCGTAGATTTCGTCGTGTACCCTTTAATTTTCACATCAATGATCTTTCCGGAGACCGCCTGCTCCTTGATATTTGCCGCATAGCCATGGATCCATTCCGAATACGGCAGCACTCCCGGAATGGAAAGCCCCAAAATATCAACCACAATGTAATTCTGCAAATCCCGGCACAAAACCACAATGGCCTTTACCTCTAACTCTTCCCCGGCCTCTATAGATTTTTTAATCTTCTCCAAAGCTGCCGGCCTGTATTCCGCCTGCGCGGCCCGGTAGCTTAAATAGACCGTCCTCTCCTCCCGGTCAACTCTGGTGATTTTTACATTATAACACCGTTCCAGGAGATACGTTGCGCCAAAAATTCCCTTATAAAGCGTGGACTCCTCAGTCGGCATGATCAGCTGAACATCCCCGTCATATGCCTGCAGCCCTTTTTCCTTAATTTCCTGGGTAAACCGGATGTCTGTCAAAAGTTCTCCCTTTTCCATCAGGTATTCGTACTGATCCAGTTTTTTCTGGGCTTCTGCCTCCTTAGATTTCGCGGTGCCTCCTAAAAATCCCAATAATTCTAATCCAGTTCCATTCTCACTCATAAATTTGTCCTCTCTTCTTAATTTAATAATATTCCGATCCCCCAGGTAAACAGGAGAAAAAATCCCGGAATTCCCACAATAAATGTCAAAAAAATCCTGCGAAACAACAGCTTGTCCCTCCTCACCAGTAATAGAAGCAAAAAACCAATGACCAGAGAAAAGCCACTCACTGGCAGCGCTAGCATCCGCACCTTTCGGTAAAACTGTTCAAACAGTGCAAAGATCGTTTCCGTGACCCCACCATAAGCGGAACCGCTATAATCCTCCAGTTCCGACATGACGCGGTCATACGCATCCTCCAGCTTCCGTTTCTTTTCCCAGAGTTTTTCATTCATATCCGGAGCATGCAAAGTAATTGCCGGCCATGCCCTGATAAATTTTCCTGTAAAGTATCTGCACCAGGACTTAATCACCATCTGTACTCTCCACTCCTTCCATTCCAATATCCTCAAGATCTGCAAGGTCAGGCAGGTCATTATCACCATCTTGCGGATCCTGGAACACCTGACCAGTAAATGCCTTCATAAGTGGCGTTCCCGCCTTGATCGGTATGCTGGCAGCCACACTTCCCAAATCCGAAGCATTGATGAAGAAGCTATCATCAAATTCTGTCTGCACGATCTCTTTTTGAACCATGTCCCCACTTATCAGCTGACCGGCCGGAATGTCGGTTTGCGCATAATATACCTCATGCTCCAGGGCCTTTAATTCCTTTTCTTTCTTTTGCAGTTCATCTTCCGCCTGCCTGTTTTCTTCCTCAAGTCCTGTAATGAATGTATCTGCCTTCGTAACCATCCGGTTGTACCTGTTGTTTGCACTGCAGGCCGATACCATAAATCCCATGCATGCCACTAACAGCGCTCCCATCACTATCTGGATACCAAATTTTTTAAAGTCCCGCGGCCGTTCTGAAAAACGCTGCTCAACGGAATCGCTCTTTTTATATTTTTCTTCCTTATATGTACCATCCAGAAGTTTTAAAAAGATCTGTCTGCATGCTTTTCCTGGATAAAATGGATTACTCTCATATGGAATTGCTGCAAGGATCGTATTTTCCGGCATAAGTTCCTTTACATCTCCCAAGTCCGAACCGCCACAGTGGGAACTGATCAGTACCCTGCACTCATCTTCCCCAGGCATTCCCTTTATATCTTTTAAAAGTTCTTTTAATTCATGCTGTTTCCATTCTGCCTTTGATGTTACAATGAAGCGGTTTTGCATCCTCGCATACACATGAAAGATCGTTTCCTGGTCCAGACACCCAAAATCATAGACAATAAAATCATATAAGGGCTTATAGTCCAGCTGGAATTTCTGGAGTGGAACATGGTAATAGTAATCCAGCGTTCCGATTGCAAACTTTGTGATCCCATCCACCTGCTCTTCCTCCCGCTCCTGGCGGCAGAGTTGCTCAAAGCATCCATCCGCATCATCCAGTTCAACGATCGCAGCGCGCTTTCCCTCATGTGCCAATGTATTGGCAAGAAGAATGGAAATGGTTGTGCATCCAACCCCTATGTTGGTCGCCATAACCCCGATCTCACATGCCTGTCTCTTTGCCGGTTTACGTTCTGTCGGTTCCTCCTGTTTTCTTTTAAAAAATCGCCGTATTGCTTTATTCTTCGGCTGCTCTTCCCCTCCCGTATCCGCTTTTTCACCTGCCTCCTCTTTCTCTGGCTGACCGGAGGGCTTATAAAGGTATGCGTACTGTTCTTCCGCCATCTGACAGATCAGGGCAAAGCGCGGCTCCCGTTTTAACATTTCACATATAGGATCCGGGAGCTGGCAGACGATAGATGCCACCTGACTGGCCGGAATTCCATTTACCAGTACAGACATCCGCTGGATCAGGTCCGTGTACGATCCGTCATATTCCAAAAGATACTGGATACTGGCATTCACGTCCATATTGCGATACTGGACCACATGGTCCCCTCCGGCGACCCCGTAATAAGCCCGGGCCTCTTTTTTCGTCCGGCCGTTGCAGTACCATTCTGCGATTTTTTCAAAACTGGCATCTTCCTGGTAAACCGCCGTGTATATCCCCAGGCTTTCAATTTCCTTCATATAGTCGCTGCCACGCATTTCAGAAACTACCACGAACACCTGTAAATCACCTTCCGCCGTAGAGCAGATCTGATCAATGTCGCGCGGGGAAAGTTTTTCCTGATCCTGGTACTGGCTGAGTACCACCGCGTGTATTTGTGGATTGGCCCGGACAGACCGGATCACACTGTCTTTTCCAGAGCGAAATTCTATTCTGTGGACCGTGACTCCGCGTTTTGCAAATACACTCCGAAGTTCTTCTGCTA
This sequence comes from Enterocloster sp., assembly GCF_057861365.1. NCBI lineage: Bacteria > Bacillati > Bacillota > Clostridia > Lachnospirales > Lachnospiraceae > Enterocloster > Enterocloster sp. The sequence continues at coordinate 89,616 of NZ_DBMACH010000007.1, read as the reverse complement.
CCGAATCGCCATCCCCGCTCATTTCCGTTGCGATCAGAAGGTCTAATTCCTTTTCCATACTCACCTCTTTCTGCCAAATAGTCTGCGCAAAAATCCTCCAGAACATTTTTCTGGTTTCTCCAGTTCTTCATCTACCGCGACTGCTGCCCTGGCAAGTGTTCTGATTTCTTTTGAAAACAGGGACCCTTTGTCACTTGATGCTGCTTCCCCGACATTCGCAAAACTTCTGGCATCCTGATTTGTATGTATGATACAGGTCGGTTCCATAGTTAGGATCCTGGCCACATGGGATATTCCAAGCTCGCATTTTTTATCATCAAGCGGCACCTGGTTTATAACCATCCGGATATTAGATTTATCTATCCGAAATTCACTAAGCACATCCAGGAAATTGCGGGCGTCCTGCACTGTGGATGTATCCAGGGAAAGGATCAGCAGGATCAGATCCGATTTTTCCAGGGGAATGACGGTCGTATCCTTTAATGTATTGCAATTGTCAACCAGAATCAGATCATAATCGCAGCGCCTCAGATTATCCATAATCGCCTCTGCAATCTCACAATCCAGACGCGCCGCTTCCATTGCATTATCACTTCCGGCCAGGATATGGATCTGCTCATCGTATTCGATTACATATCTGGATACGATGTCCGCCGGCGAATATGCAGGAATGTATCCCAGCCGCTCCCTATCGTTACAGATCCGTTTCACCCAGTCCATTACATTGGGCGATGGGCAGATACCAAACGCACTGTCCACATCCCCAAATTCCCAGTCCGCATCAAGCACCAAAATTTTAAGCCGTTTCCCATTTCTCTTCATGTTCGATAGGACATGGGCTAATTCCCTCACAATGGTAGATTTCCCTACGCCACCTTTGGGGGAATATACAGAGATCATCTGCTGCAATGACACGTTAGTAACCGGCTGGCTTAAACCAATCTGTTTATAGGTCCGCCGCACTGCCCTGTTTATCGTATGAGTTGGCGTTAGATCCTCTTCCGCCGGCATACGTCTGATAACGTTCTGCGGTTCCCGTGTTTCTGGAATGGGTTCTACCAAAGCTTTTCTACCGGCAGTCACTGTGGGTTTGGGTTCCTGTGTCTGGATATCCGGCAAAAGGTCTGGCATTTTTTCTGTTTTGGCCGCAGCTGGTTCTGTTCTTAACGCTTCCTCTGCTTTCTCTACTGCCTCTACAGAAATCTCTTTGCCCGTTTTTTCAGCAGTATTTTCGTTGACTGCCTGGGCAATTTCTTCTTCATCAGCTTTTTCTTCTGCTGCTTCTGAAACCGCCTGCGCTGCCCCATCGTCAGTCACAGTTGCAGGGGCCTTCAGCAAAATATCCGGCGACATATCCTGTTTTATCTGCTCTTTTATATGGACATCTTCACTATTAAACAGATCCTCAAATTCACCAAAAAAGTCCTCCGGAAGGATCGCATCCAGTTTTTCCTGTACAGACGGTTCTTTTTCCTCTGCTTTCTCTATTACGGATTCATTTTCCTGAACAGGCGGTTGAGTGGCTGCCCTATTGACCGCCAATCTTTCCTGGTCTGCCATCCTGTCCAGATTTTCATGATCCGCAGCCGTTTCCTTTAATAAGTTCGAAGTCCGAACTGGTCTTGCCATAATCTACCTCCAAAAAATTGCATTCAGAAACGGAAGATACTCCCGCAGCTGTGTGATCAGTGCGATCCCGATTTCCACCATTTCTTTGCGCGGTCCCGGGAAACATACGGACGAAAGCCCAAGCAGGCAGAACCCGACAAAAATAGTGGCTGCAAAAAACCGCACAATCTGCCCGGCTGCCTGGATTATAACGGAGAACGTATCGGGATGCTCCACAATGATGATATCCGTTGAATCCTGCAGGCCATGCTGCGCTTTCAACCGTTCCGTCTCCAGACTTTTTCGTTTCAACCGTTTCTGTTTTCTCTTTTGTGTCCTTTTTGTAAATACGTTCATACTCCTCCGCTAAAACAATAAATGTTTACTCCTTAAATATTTTTCCATCCGGCCACGCTCGTCTTCCCGCAGCCGGTCTTCCACTGCCTGCTGATATGCGATCTGATCCACACGCTCCGGAGCATCCAGACTATCCAGTATCGTGTTCGTATACTGCATAAAAGCTGTTTCAATGATCTGCTCATTCGCAACCGCACGCTCCTCTTTTGTGGCATTTACCATGCTGTTTTTAAGCCCTGAATAAACCTGCCTTGCGCTCACCGCGCTGTCCGTATACGCATGGTGCATGGTTCTGCGAAATTCCGGCTTCTGGATTTCTGCCTCATAGAATTGCTGCATGATTGCCGCGTCTTCATCCGAAACCGTGTCTGCATAGGTTACCTGTGGCCCAGACTGTACTCCCGCATCTTTTCCTACTGCTTCCACATCTGACTGGTAAGACGGCTGTTCCTTTGATCCCGGCCCGGAAACCGTCTCTACAGATGACGGATTATTATCCTGTGACTGGGATACGGTCGTAACAGTCGGCTTTGATGAGGAATGTACATTCACTTCCAACATTTTTTGCGGTTCTTCTTCGTAAACATTCAGTCCTTCCGGATTGTTTCTGTAGGCTTCTGCCTTGTCTTTCAGGATCGTTGCTCCTTTCTGCAGCAGCGGGCCGCCCCTTCTTACAAGTTCGACACCGCCTTCATACACCGGTTCGGCCAGAACTTCGCCTAAAACACCTCCGGCATTTGCGCCCATTGCGCCGCCTATGGCTGTCATCTGCATCTTTGCTGCCGGAGAACTGAATGCGGTCATGGCCATCCCGGCCGTTGCTCCAAAGGTCATCCCGGCCATGGTGCCTGCCGCGGTTGTCGCACCTCTCACCCTGGTCTTTGCGGCTCTTTCCCGGTACAGCGCCGCTTTCCGTTCCAGGGATATATTCTTAAACTGCGGAGACTCAAAATTATCAATGGTTGCATATTGATCCAGTATTTCCTGCTCTTCTTGTGATATACCACTTCCTAGTCCGCTCACACCGCCTCCAAAGCTGCTTCTGGATGGTGAAATCGCACTCCGGGCCCTGGCCGACAGAGCATCAATACGTCCAATTTCCTCCTTCGTCCGGGCATTCTCACCGCGGAGCCTGGACTGTTCTTCCATACGGATGGACCGCGAATGCTCCGCTTCGCCAATTCCCTGATCCAGTTCCCGGATCCTCGCATATCCATCCACCGATGGGGTATCCCCCCGTTTTTTCTGTTCATTCTGCTCCGCCTGGATCGCCTGTTTTTCAGCCTTCATAGACGCAATCTGTTCATTATCCATGGCAATTTCTTCCCCAATGGACGCAATTTTAGAATCATTGGAGCGGATATCCTCATTTAAAGAATCCTTCTTTCTTCCGATGGCATCAATACCACTGGCAATATTCTGCGCGGTCGCTGCTGCCTGGGCATGAGGGCTTTTCTCATGTATGTCCTCTTTCGGTGTAGGCCGATAGCCAAAAGCGAAGGATGTATCCGCATCATCCTCATTCAAATCCGGATGATTGCCTATGATATCTTCCATTTCACTCTGGAGTTCCTCGCCCTTATTTACATCTTCCAGGTCTTTCTTTTTCTGAACATCTGCTAGATCATCCATCATATCCGCGTTCCTCTTATCGGATTTTGCGTCAGAGGACGCATGAGCCAGCGCACCGGCCGCTGCTCCAATCCCGCTTCCAATGGATCGCATCAGGCTTGTGGCCCCCATAATGGTTCCAAACCCGGCAAGCTCCATTCCCATTCCATTTCCGATATGAAGAAACCCACGGATGACCCCCCGCGCCGGTATGATACAGCCACAGATAATGAGTGCAATCAGGGCATAACCTTTGCTTTCCTGGGCCGTCCCGATGATCATAAAAAACATGGGGATGAGCAGCAGGCAGGAATCAATCACCGGGTTTAATAAAATTCCAAGCACCTGCCGCATCCAGTTGGATATCGTTCCCCGCTCGACCATTTCAAACAATGCAGCAAACGGGAACAACAGCACCAAAACCACCATGCAGACGGCAGCGGAAATATAGCAGACTGCCAGGTACGCCTGATAAACGACCGCGCCTACATATAATATCGAATTAATAAACACGACCTTACCGTTGGGCTTTGCCATTGCACGGAACTGGCTGATCAGGTTGTAGTCTCCTCCCGAACCAAAGAAAAAGGCATAGGAATTATCCCCCATGTTGACGCCGGAGCCAACACTGTCCGCCACCTTAAGGATCATCGACTGGCTTCCAGTCATGAGCGCATGGAGCATGGCATCTCTCAGGTATAAAGCAATTCCCAAAAGCTGCGGGAACAGAATAAAACCGATGCTGCTGGCAACAAATAGTTTTGTCATGCCCAGCAGCCGTTCCTTGACCCGCGGATTGCCATTTGAGTAGAGGAAACCAACCAGGTAGTATAAGAATACTGGCACCATAAGCGTAAAAACCAGGTTCCGCAGGTACCCATACATCGCCATACCCACCAGGCCATATATGTTGCCGGTCCCCATGTCAAAGGAAAACAGCGCCACGTCCCCAGTACGGGCAGAGGCACCTCCCACTCTTCCGAATATGATCGCGTTTAAGTCACACCCAAAAGAAGTCAGCAAAAAATTCAGCCCGTCACCAATTCCTATACAAAACTCCCCCAGCAGTTCGGCGAAAATTCCTCCGTCCAGCATGTCCGGTGTACTGGAATCAGGTGCGTCCCCGGCGGAATCATAAATACTCTGGTCCGCACGGTCCGTCCACGGCCCATCCGCATAAGAAGATACCGGTGCCATGCAGAATGTAAGTACAAATATAAGAAGCAGCAGCTGGATTGTTTTTCTGCTGATGTTCTGCATATGTTTCATTTGCTTCATGCCCCCTGTTTCATCCTTGCGTGTTCTGCAATCTTTTCTACGTCTGTTTCCACTACATCAAACTCGCTGTCTTTTAGATAATCCGCCTGGATGAACACTGCGCGCTTCGTAGGAATGTCAACCAGACATAGCTCTCCATATTTTTTCGCCTCGGATGTACCGCCCAGATTAAGTACCGTATCTACCTGGGACTGGGTAAGGTTTGTAGTATCTTTGATGTACTGCCCATCCAGATAGTTATGGCGAAACAGCATAAAGGTCTCCGTGGATTTTAAGATTTCCTCTGTATCCTGGTATTTTGCAAAGTCCTTTACGGACTGGAGGATCAGCCATGGAGCTGTATGACGTTTACGCGCTACGCGGTATAGGGCATTCTCAAACATGCGTGCTCCTTCAAATTTCAGGATACGGTGTGCCTCATCGGTGGACACTATGAGTTTCCGGGCCTTATTCGGATTGGTAGAGTTTTTCTTGATAAAGTTTTCTTCAATATAAGACTGCACGACCATGATCATGTTAATACGCTCCGTCTCATCTGTGATCTGCGACAGATCAAAATTATGAAACGGCAGCGACATATCAATAGAAAGCGTGGACTGGCAATCTAGGTATGCCTGACTGCCATGAATTTCCCGCAGATAATAGATCTTGCCTTCTTCATGATTATTACAGACATGGGCACCTCTCTCGGTTCTTTTTAATGTGGACAGCTCTTCTCTTGTGAATTCCTTCATGCAATGAGGACAGTAATACATTTCACGCACGCGATCCTCAAATATATCCAACAGGAGGGAGAACGCGTTTTCTTTGAAGTTGTCCACATTCTCCCGCGCATCCAATAATATTGCACGATAAAAATCATGCATCTGGGGCAGCCGCTTCTTTCTCCGCCCTGACCCAAAGGATCCTCCGGATGCTGGCACCGTTTCATAAAGAGACGCTGCATCCTTGTCCCGAAGGCCGCAGTCAGCATAGATTTTCCTTACATTCTTTGAAATAATGGATTTAATGCGGGAATATTCCGTCGGCTCAAATTCACCAACCATGCCATTGGTCGTAAAGCTGGTTGCCAGTACCATCAGGATATTCGTCATGTCCACGATCTTTTCTTCCAGATATAGTGTTGGTATCTCCTCTCCGGTTGCTCGGTTATATTCATACTCATCGCTAATCTCGAAAAAATTAAGTTGGGAGTCGGAATAATTGGAGATCAGATAATTGACTCCGCCTACAGCTTCCGCCACTATGGAATACTCACCTCTCTTTCCATCGCCAGGGAGAGGTTCATAGTCAATATTCGCAATATGCACGCCGAAATCCACCTGTCTGGAAAAAAGCTGCTTCACGGTTGCCGACTTTCCGTATCCGGACTGCCCCGCGATCACGGCTCCGTAGGAAAAATGAGTCTTATCAAACGGGTCAAACGTAACCGGCATTCCACTGAAGATAGACCTCCCAAATACGCAGCCCTTTTCGTGAAAATATTCGCTCGTCGTGTGGTTAAAGATCAGGGATAAATATGCCTGGCTTAAAATATGTCCCTTGATCGGCTTTTTACTCACACTCAGATTTTTACCGACAGATATTTTTGCTTCAAATATCTCATTAAGTGGGAGGGATGTTAAAAAAGCTTCCTTATGCATCGCATAGCAGGAACGGAAACCGATCCCCTTTCCCCTGGAAATAAACTCTGAAATCCGCTCTGTTAAAAGCTTTAAGCTTTCCGCGCGGATCAGGAATAGAAAATATGTTTCAAACAGGGTTGACTGGTCAGAGTCGATCTGTCTGGCCCACCGCTCTGCATCCGCAATCTTTCCATCCAAAACTCTCAGCCGGTTTCTGTCCCGTTCCCCAGACCGCTCCATATCCAGTGACCGGATCCGGCGATTGATCTTTTTCTGGGATTCCTCTAAGAGCGGGTCTATGATGACCGAAGACTCAACATAGTCCATATTGAAGATCCCGGCAAAACTATGAGCAAACCGGCCCTCTACCGGAAGTTTGTCGATATAGAGACCGGCATAGTAAAGTTCAATCCCGTTATCATCCAGTGTCATGTAAGATACCGGCATGGTATTTACGCCATCCGGCGCAAGCACCTGTAAAATCCCGGCACGCTCTTTTATAGGCTTTGGCACATTCTTCGTCCCGCTATGAAAAACAGTACCTCCTGTTTTCTCTTCCGCCTCTTCTTTTTTCTGCTTTTTCTTAGACCAGATATGTACGATCAGTAACGTCACGCCCGACAAAACGCAGATGCACAGACTGAACATCATAAGAAAATCAACCATTTTGCAGTCCTCCGTATAACATTTCATCAATCAGTTCGTCCGTAAAGGATTCCTCTAAATCCGTGTCCTCCCGGTACGGCATGATCCGGCTGTCCCAATTGGACTCCAGCAGATCATCATAGCGGAACCTGTTTCCAGTAATCGGGTGATAATGCGTATGGAGTATATTAAAGAGTTCCGCTTTACTGCATGGCACCGCTTTTACATCACATTCTGCCAGGTTGTGAAGCAGCTTTTTGATATCTTCTTTTAAATGTTTTGTAGCTTCCTGATACAGTTCCTCTTTCGTTAGGACCGTTGCCAGGTCCGGCGGAGCGCTCCAGGAAAGTACATATGTTTGAATAAGGTTCTGCCTAGCTGCATCCGGTCCTGACACTTTCGCGATATAGGCTAACTGGCTTTCCACATGACGGATGCGCCAACTGTATGCTTTTATCTTTTTCTGGAGCAGGAGCAGTTGTTTGGAACGCTCCCGGGTTTCTGCGGAATCAAAATCACTCTTTACCGTTTCAAATTCTTTCCGGAGAGCTTTATAATCTTCATTCGTCTCAAAAAGCATGTCCTGAAGACCGGTTAAGATCTTCTCATATTCCCGGACAGTGCCATCCATGTTAATGTCTTCCCCATATATGCGGTATGTAACCCTGGACGTAAATTCTGAAATAAAGGCAGCATAATTATTTTTGACCCTTACTTTTTCCCCAATCGGCTTTGTGTAAAAGTCGCTGCCACCGCATTTTAGTACCACAACAAATTTCTTCCCACCATTTGTCACGATGACCCCCGGCCCGATCTCATCAATCGGTACCAGTTCATCCGTCTGGGAAAACAACCCTCTTTCTTCTGTTTCTGCCTTTTTTGTCTTTAAGTTCTTTTTTCTCATCCGGATAAGCCAGATAGCAGCTATTCCCAGAACCAGAATGGTCAGTCCTAAAAACGCAGCCGTAAGCCTGGTAAGATGATTGATACTTTCCATCTAGAATTCTTCCTCCCATTCCGTGTCTTTGTAATAAGTTCTGCGATTTAACCGATGCGCAATCAGGCTGATGATAAGCTCATCTGCAGTACGTCCGCCAAATGCCAGCAGGGAACTTCCAAAATCAGGGACCGGAAATGTGACCCCGATAAAAAGTCCTGCCTCAAGCATCACGCCAAACCACACGCCCAGAAAAGCCAGGTGGAGCATTGCCGTGATTTTAAAAAGAAGATAGGCAATCACCCCGCCGCCCAGGCACACCAGTAATGATTTGTTTGAAAAGATCCACCATTTTGTCACATCTGTAAAATCCGGTGGTCTAAGTTCTGTCAGCTGATCCATGCCATTCCTCCGTTTCTAATGCTGCAGCATGCCCAAAAACAAATTGATAAGTCCCACTAAGCAGCTAATGCTAAAAAACACGATCACTTTCGCTCCAACCACGTCAAGAAATTGATGTTTCCCATGGCCGGTATCATTTGCCGCCAGCTTAATTCCTGCTACGATCAATGACAGAACCATACCGCCTATGGACAAATACAGGCATAAACTGTAAAAAGAGGCAATCGGGCTCTGTAACGCTTCGCTGTCACTAAACCCAAAGTCGGATACCTGATCGTATGGATCCAGCTCAATCTGCCCATCTCCCATTCCAAAATCCATATCCGACAGTCCCGCGCCGGTTGAAGACTCTGTGATTTCTGCCGTTTCAGTTGATTCTGCCGGTTCCGCATAGGCACTCATTTTCATCGCACCTACCAGCAAAAAGGAACTCGCTAAAACAATTCCGATCCATGCACCTGGCCGTTTTTTTCTACTGGAACGCATCGCCAGCCGCCTTATAAACCAGACTTACAAAGAAGATTGCCCCAAACGCGCAGATCATACCAACGAAGATTCGGAATATCTTCTGCTTTGTTTGCTTTGCGTCAGAGGTATCACCAAATGACAGTTTTACGCCTGCATAGATAAACAACAGTACAAAAAGTCCCACTGCCACCACAATCGCAAAGGAATAGCCGCTTCGGAATACATCCTGGACCTTCGTGATCGCTTCCGTAAAAAGGCCTCCGCTTGTCGCATCTTCTTTCATCCAGTTTGCATCCTGGACCGTCTCCGCATAAGAGCAGATCGTCATCATTCCACTTAAGACTGCCGCCTGCATGGTCAGAAGTGCCTTCCTTCCATTTTCTTTCCATCTTCTGAACATTCCTGATGTCCTCCTTCATCTTTTCTATTGGTTATGAACAGTTCCTGCCCATATCCAGTACCCCAACTTGGTTGGGATACTGGATATATGCAGAACAGCCAGAAATTCATGGGAAACTGCCGCAGATGCAGCAGCTTTCCCATAAACAAACAAATTACTTATTGGAATTTTCTTCGGAACTTTCTTCCATTTCTTCTTCCTGTGTTTCCTCTTCCTGATCTTCTTCCTCTTTTGTCGGCTGACTGCCCGGTCCTGTATGCAGCGTTACCAGATGAATGAAATGGTTTTCATCATCCTTGGTCCAGATGCACCAGCCCTTATAAATTTTCACATCTTCCGTATACGGTTTCAGAAAATTCATAAACAGAGACAGTTTTTCATAAAAGCACGCTCCGCTTTCCGCAGTCGTCTTGACATCAATAGCTGATACAAAGTTATCATTCTTCATGTCCGAGATGCTCATCATCTGTCCTTCAAATGAAACTTTTACCGTATCAACCTTCTGGGCACCTGCATTCATAACGCTAAGCGCGCGTCTTAAACTGTTGCTGTTGGCCTGAAATTCATACTGCACGGTTTCCGTATTTCTGAAAGCCGCTTCATACATCCGTTTATCAACAGCGCTCTGTATATTCAAGCGAAGCTGATAAATCGCATCCGGCCACTTAAGAGCGATACCAATGATGTTTTTGTGCTCCTCATCAAACTGGAATGAAATACCGAGCTGATTATAGCTTTTGTTGCATGCCAGAATCTTGATCAGTGTTCCCGGTTGGATCGTCAGATAGGTCGAAATTGCATCTACATAAGGTTTATAATCTTCCTCTTTCACCTCAGACCGGTCTTTACTTTCAAAACGGACCATTGTTGGAGATAAATCCACCGTTAACATCGTGTTCTGGCGATCCGTGGATGCCATTTTCAAAATCGGGCCCTCTCCGGATAATACCGGAAGGAAGCCGATCCCACTTTTTGTAGTTGCCATGTGGGGTAAATACTGTGAGATTTTCTCCAACGGAATGCTCATGCTAAATGCATCCGTTTTCGGATTTTTCACCTTGGTCGGTTCTTCCACGAAGCTTACCGGGATCTGAATAGCTGGTTTTTGGGAAAGCAGTGTCACCTGCTTTTCCTCAAACTGCATATATACAATGTCGGTCTGCTCCGCAACGGCTCTGACCGAACCGGCAAACCGCGCCGGCAGATAAACCGAAATTTTCTCAACCGGCATCATCTCGCCCTTTTCATCAAGTCCTTTGATCTTGGCCTCGAACTTCACGCTGGCAGTGGTCGTTTTTCCCTCTACCGAAAACATGCACGGGTAACCTTTTGCCGTTGCCTTATTACTGGCCAGAAAGCTGATAACCCCCTCTTCAATCGTGATCTTATCCATCAGTTCCAACATTTTTTCGCTGGTAGCCGCAACGATCATCATTTTACTCATATATTTCCCCTTTCTCTTCTACTGAATTTTCCAGTTCATCTGTTGAGATACGCTCATGCGTCTGCGTATCCATTTCATACATTTCCAGAATCATCCTCTTGGCTTCATTCATGGTGCCGTCCATATCCACCTGGCCACCATCCCATTCTGAAAAATCGGAATGGTATAACTGGTAATCATAGCCATCTTCCGAAACCTGAACATATAAATAGCCCTTATTACCCAGCTTCCAGGCACACTCATCTTCCGTAATCTCCGGCTCCGGAGTACAGGTTGCCTGGCATCGTTCCAGACGTTCTGCCAGTTCGCAGATATGGTAAACTTCACTGCCAAAACGCAGATGATACTCATCCATATATCCGCAGGCCACAATGACTGTGCTGTTCGGATACTTCACCTCTACATACGCACCATCCGGAATCTGAAACAGTTCCCGGTAATTCGGATCAATGAAGCGGATCATGCGTGTCTCATCCGCCTTATCATTTTTAAATCGGTCCATAACGTCCTCCTTTTTAGAAATCAAACAACGAAAAAAAATTTGCCATACCTGCCATGGGTTGCTTTTGTGGCACTACCACTGCCGGTTCCTCGTTTTCCGGCTCCTGTAGATCCATAAAATCTTCATCCCACTGGCCGAACAGATTTTCAAACATCTCATCTTCTTTTGCTTTTCTGCGTCGCTCTACTTCTTCTTTTCCAAGCAACTCTTCATATACCTGCATCGTCACATACGCCTCAGCCTGTTTGTCCGAGCTGTGAAGCACATCAAACATCTTTTGCAGGGCATTGCCAGACTTTACATCTTGATCCGCCAGGCTTGATGCCAATGCAACTCTCGCATCAACACCCTCTGCCATGGCAGAAATTCCTTCCACGGAGAACTTTCCCTGAATAGCTGCCGTTGCTACCTGCTTTTCCGCGATCAGCTCAATCACTTTCGCCTGTGCGGTTCCTTCGTAAGCCATATAGTACGTTCTGCATTCCATGGTCTGGTTCATCCGGTAGTGACGCCTGGAAGCCTGCCAGACAGTGAAAAGGCTGTACCCCAGCTGATAAAAGATCAGGGTCGGATAGTTGTACCTCTTCCCGCCTTCCGTCCAGCACAGATCAACTCCTGTCTCGATGAGCTTTGGATTGGTGATAAATACTTCCACGCCATCTTTTGCCCGCTCACGAATCCAGTTTTCCCGCTTTAATGCTCCCGGGCTCTCCGCTTCCACAACAACGGCAAAGATCCCCGCGGCTTCCAAAATATCTCTGAGCCGGTGTGTGACGTTCCAATCATTTTTTCCAGAGCATTCAGCAAATACTACAGATTTTCTGCCTTCCGAAAGCTCTGATTTTATCAGTTCAATGAGTTTTTCTTCTTTCGGAAGCAGTATTTCTCCCGAACGGTATTCATCGTGCTGAGCAGCTCTAATCAGAATGTCTCCATTGACCGGATTACGGATCTCTTCATTGCCATATGGCATGTCCGGATAGAAAAGCCCATACTGTAATGCCTGGCTGAGTAACGCAAATCCACCTCTTTCTCTTCTTTTGGCGTATGAAGTCAGCCTTGACACCAGAATGGAATGATCTCTGGCCACGTCTCTTGCCATCGGAACGGTCACAACCATCTCCTTTAGATCCGGTAAATAGGATGACATGTCCGAAAGATCCAGAAAAACGGCACAGTCCAGCAAAAAGTCTGTAAAGATCGTTGGACTGATTCCCGGCTTTGTCTTTGGTGACGATAAACTCCGGCCGCGGGCAGATACTTTCTCCGCAAGTTCCTCATCCGAGGAAGATCCTGCATATTCATAGCGCTGCTCCACTTTTCCATACTGCTTGGAAAAATTCGCAACATCTGTCCAGCGGTACCCCTTTGATATCATTTTCCACGGTGCCAGCCGGTAAATCAGATAATAAAGATCCTCAGCCTTTCCGCCAGCGATGGTTCCAGTCAGTGCAAGCTGTTTCTTCGTTGCCTTGATCAGGCAGTGCATTGCATTTCCCTGGGCACTGTCTCCGTCCTTACACACATGGCATTCATCAAAAATCACGATGTCAAAATACCCTTTCATGTATTTTTTAATGAACGAAGCAGGCGAATACTTTCTTACCCCATCTCTTTCTGAAACGGATATCGGTTCCGTCTCATTCTCTGCGTAATACTTTCTTGCATATTCTTTATGTACCCAGACCGTAGTCTTTCCTTTTTGGGCCCGGTTTCTATAACAGGTTGCCCGGTACCAGGGGCTGATTTTCTTTGCACCGATGTTTTTCACATGCGGCATCCATAAGGATTCCCCGCACCAGATGCAGTTTGAATTCCGACCTGTTTTATACGCAAAGTCATTGGCTGTAAGTCCGCAGATTCCGCCAGATGCTGTATAGGCAGCAAGCACCTCTCCACAATACGGACATTTCATTCCATAGATTGTCTCGATCTTAGTTGTCCCTTTCTCAAAGTCTTTACCGCCGCAAGAAACGCATTTTCGGACAGGCATATTTTCTACTCCGCAGTCTGGATTCCTGCATTTCTTCATATACGCCATCTTAGCAATTTCCTTTTTCGGTACCGGCTTCAAGCTATAGGAGAGCTTTGCAAAATCTTTCGAGAGGATATAAAATTCTTTTCCAAACCTCTGACTTCCGCGCTTTCTAAGCTCCAGCAGCTGAGAAAAATCAGTTACGATCGTTGCCTTTGCATATGGAATCTGGCGCTCAATCTCCCCTTTCCATTTTTCAAGGAGATGACCAGGACACATGACGAGATTCCTGTATTTTACCAGGGACTCATCCATATAAATATCCTTGAGTGCTCTATGGCTGCGTCGCATTTCCTTCTGCACAAAATAGCTTTCGCAGATTGCAGCAGCCTGCGCTGTCTTTCCTGTGCCCATCCCCTCACAGATGATGGAAAAAGTTGCGCCATTTAAGAGGTGCGTGGTAACACCATTCACCATGGCTGCCTGCTGAGGGTAAAGTCGGATAGAGTTTAGGGTAAATGCATCCACCTCACCTTTCAGTTCGCTTTCCGGGCTCAGCAGATTTTCAAGATTTTCCACGAGCGTCGATCCGTACTGTCGAAAATACTCATCCATGCTGTTAAAGTTGATCGAGCGCTGCTCTTTCTTTGAGATCCAGATCTGTTTTTGCTCAAACAGGACCTGGATAGCAGACTTTAAAGCCTCATAATCAAAGGTTACAAGATCATATATCTGCATTTCTTTCAGGTCATCCGTTCCCTGTAGAGAATATTCCGTCTCAACGCATTCCGTATGAAGCCGATTGGAATAAGCATTGATCAGACCCTCTCTCAGTGCATATGAAAGGATTGGTTTTCCCCACCACTTAAGCAGTGGCAGCGGATATTTTTTCATCAGAATTTCATAAAGTTCTTCTCCTGCAGTTTCTTCTTTTGAAACGAACAAATCGTTTCCAATCGCTGCATTTAAGATCACTCCATGATAAAACCGCTCTTTTCCGCGCATGATCGGCACATAGTAAGCTTTATAGCTGCCAAACACGTTATACCGCTTCTCCTGTCCGTTTTTGTTCAGCCAGATTGTGTTCTGCTCGGTGGTGCACATCGTACTTGCTATCGCCTTTGCCTCCTGTAACGTCCGGGTAAAATAACTGATGTAAGCAGCCCTGATTCCCCGGATCAGCATTCGCTCCAGATAAGCCTCAAACATACCGATTCTAATCATTCCGTTTTTCATCACACTGCCCTCCCCTATGCTAACTCTCGGATCGTCCCGAAATTATCAATCACATGCAGCGTGATCTGGTTGCGTGTTGTGACTAAAACAGAATGAATATCTCCATCATCATTAATCTCCGGAGTTTCGACCTGAACTGGCTTTGCCTGTCCTCTTTGCAGGTGTAAATCGCCGCGGTCTTCATTTCCGGCCAGGCCCTGTCCGCCTCCCGCAATCGCAGACAGATACAGCAGATCTTTTTTCAGCGGAACAATTGGCTTTCCAAGGCCAACCGACTGATATTCGTTGGTCTGCAGAGCTTTTTTAAGCACTGGCACCAATGCACTCGTATTATGAAGCAGAATTGCCTCATCGAATTCCTTCGTTGTAAAGAGCTCAATCTCACTCTCCAGCGATACGGGAACTTCCATGCGTGTATCTGGGTCTTTGGGAATGTACGGAATATTCTCAAGCGGTGCCCCAGGATTTGTACTCATCCACTCCTCGTACTCTTTCCGGTATAGCCCGATCGATGCACGCTTCTGACCAATGAAAACCACCTGTTTGTATTTCGCAAACTCCTCATCGTCAAAACGATAGAAGGCCACAGGCTTAAACCTTGCCAGCAGAGACTTTGCAAATTCATCCAGATTCATTGTGGTAAGGGAAACAACCAAGACAAGATATCCTTTCGTTTTCATTAACTGGAAGATGCGTTCAACAAAGAGCCTTTCTAGTCTTGTTGATCCATCATCTCCGCCTACGCCATATGGCGGATTGGCAAAACACAATGTAAATGACCGGTTCGATGCCCGGATCCCGCCAATGAAATCTGCACATACTGGAAATTCAATCTCCTGCTTATACTGCTCAAAGGTTTCCCGATTCAGTTCCACACCAAATGTATGGACAGAACCGACTTCATCTGCCCTCTCGCACTGACTTAAAAACGCCTTCAGTGCTTCTGCATTACCAAACGATGGTTCCAAAACGCAGCATTCTCCCTGCAATCGGAACAACCTTCCTATTTTAGTGGCATGCACCGGATCCGTGTAGTAAGCGCCAAGCTTACTGTCATTAAATACCGTTCTTGAGAACGTATTCTGTTTGATGATTTGCTCCATCACCGTTTCCTCCTTTTGGAATAGTCTTAAAATAAAAAAATCCCAGTTATCGCTAACCGGGATTTGAATATAAAAAAATAGACTATTCCCTCCAAAGGCCCATATGGGCTCACTCACCGCCAAAAGCGGTATCTTTGAAAAAAATAATCTAATGAAATTATTATAACAAAGCAATTCTAAGATTGCAATATCGAAACTGGCAACATACTCGCTGCATATCCTGATGAATTACCAACCCCCACTTCAATTTCTTATAAATATGAAGTGAGGGCTTCCGATAATTCTGTCTCTTGGAATATGCCGCACTGGTATTAGAAATTTCAGGCAGCCACCATCCTCTTTTCCTGTCAAAATCGGTTGTGGCTATCGAAAATCTATATGACCCCAGTCAATGCAGCCGTCTACCTGGTTCTCCAGAAGGTAACGTATCAGTTTCACGCAGGTTTCCCGTTGGTCAGCATCAATTTCATCACGAACATCCATCAGGTAATCTTCATACCAATCATAAGGATAGATATCCCCATAAGTCTCCCTGTAGTCTTCTTCTGGATCTTCGTCATACACCTCTTCTGGATCGTGATCAAACGTAACCGCAATCCGTTCAAGCTCATCTATATCTACCTGGTGGTCATAGAGGTAGTAAAGAAATGAATCACTACCGCCCATTCCACTATAAGCCCGCGAAAACCATTCGCCTGCAAGTTCCTCCTCATCCGATCCATTTCTGTGCCATCCACTTAAATCACCAACAAACGCTTCCAGCAGCTGCGCCGGATGCTTAAAACCGGCTTTAAATGTATAATACAGAAGAGCATGATACTGCTCATCTGTAAGCTTTGGGCTTATATCTCTGTCTGCTTTTGTCGCAAGATCGGACGCTCTCTGTTCTCTTTCTAATATCATTTTTCGTGTCTCCCTTTAGGCATAATATTTTAAAATGCTGTATTGTTTACTCTCTAGGTGTGCCCCTCCAGTCGATTTTTTGACCGCATCCATGACAATAATTCGCCAGTCTCGCTGCATTTGGTCCCCATCCCAAACGGGTACCACAACTGGAACATGTATACAGCGTACCTTTTTTTACATCATGCAAGGCTCCAAGTGGATGAGCCTCTATTCCCTTTTTGAGTGCTCTCTTTGCAACTTCCAGCGCTCCGTAAACTTTCTTTACTTCATCCTCTGTTCCATTTATTTTAACATTCATTTTCTGTATTACCTGTAATGCCTCATCTTCCATCATCTGACATACACCTCCGTATTTCGTTTTACAAAAAAATCCATTCATCCTCCTCACTTTCTCTGTAATATTTTATATAAACAGGGAAAGTCTCTCCGTAGACATTCCCCTGATCATATCAATCTCAGGGCAATGCCCACTCATTTTAAATTATTCTACTCCTGCCACTAATGCCAAAGCCACGCTCCAGACACTTCCTGATCCAAACGATCTGTTTTCGATAACCAATAATGTACAATATTATCTTACCATAATTAAAACAACGTCTCAAGATTCCTCCGATATTTGGCCATTACTCTGTACCTTGTATCAACCTGCTATAAGTATGGATATGGGTAATTGAATTAAACAGCTTTTTCGTTGAAGAGTTCGTCCAGATAAATATAAATTTCATTTATGTCATATTATAATTTTTGACTTCCTATCGTCAAGCACTCTCCTTCCATTTACGAACTACCAATACTTAATTTATTGATTTTTGCACCTTGCTTTAGTATAATAATAATAATTTCACATGTGTTTTTACTATTTTTAGTAATAACAAACTTTGTTACTATGAAAGAGGTGATATTTTGGAAGGACGAGTATACAACTTTATGGGCAGCAGGAAAACAGATGAAAATCTTCCTGAGCAGGACTTAAGCAGCACTACCGAATCGAATTTTAATGATGTTAATGCTGAAACTTCGGAGCCTGATAGTCAGGATGATTTTTCTTCTGATTACTCTACTGGCACTTCAACTGATACTGAACAAAATAATCATAACGGCTCTGTTGTAAACGAACAAGACGGACATAATGGTCCTATTGTGAGCGATATAGATGGCTTATATACGTATGGACAACTTGCCAAATTGTTAAATAAACCAGAAAATAATCTGCGATACTTAATCAATACTTTCCGCGATTTTATTCATCCTGTTGCCGTTACAACTTCTGCAAATGCTAAACGTGCAAATTTCAAATATTCAGAATCTGATTATGCTACCCTTAAGCAAATTCTTGCTTATAAAGAAAAGGGAATTCAGAATGCTGAAATCATTAAGCTTTTAGAAAACGGGCCGGCTGATGATAACAACGATAATGAGGATGATCAGATTGCTATTATTGCGAAGCGAGTCCTGGCTTTTTACAAGAAAAATCTTTCCGATCGTGATCAACAAGTTATTAATCAATTTTCCTTAGTTAACGCCAGAAATCAAAAAGCTTTAGAAAGTCTGCTCCAACAAGTAAGCGATGTTTATTTAGATCAAAAGAAGTTTTATGAATCTGCACTCTCCGAGACAAAAAAGCAGAATGAGATTTTAAAAGAACAAAATGACAAGCTGCAAAAACAGTTAACTGATGCACAAAATATTATATCGTCTTCAAAAGATGCATATGAACTTAACAGTCAAGTTATCAGCGATGCGCAAGAAATCATATTGAAACAATCCGAATATATCGAAAAATTAAAGGATGAGCTTTCACATGATGATGAACAAACTTCAGAAAAGAAAGGCTTTTTTTCAAGATTATTCGGACTTTAACTTGATACCATCTTACAATTTATATGCCTATAAAAGCAATCATATTTAATGATTGCTTTTTTTATTTACTTGATTACACCCTCTCTCCTACTCTCATCTTTATTTTCTATTATTCTTTATTCCAACTTGCATCTCTTTAAGTCATACAAATACATGTTTGCTATTTATCGGGCTTCCTTTATGATAATAATAATTTATTTTTATCTTTTTGCATATGTAAAGTATTTATTAT
This sequence comes from Enterocloster sp., assembly GCF_057861365.1. Classification (NCBI taxonomy): domain Bacteria; kingdom Bacillati; phylum Bacillota; class Clostridia; order Lachnospirales; family Lachnospiraceae; genus Enterocloster; species Enterocloster sp. Next base: position 71,027 of record NZ_DBMACH010000007.1, on the reverse strand, counting down.
CACTAATTATGATAATAATGTTATTATTATATTTGATGATAGTAAATTTATTCATTATCCGTTCTCGTTTCGATATAGTAGTAATAATGTCATTACTACTATATCATTTCTCGAATTATATTCTTATTATCAAAATTGATAATTTATTTATCATATTTTCCATGTTGGATTTTCTTCTCTTATTTATCATTATCATTTTTGTGAATTAATTTATTTTATCTATGATAAATTTCTTTTCATTGATCACGGCACGCTCATTTCAGAAAACAAACCTGTGAGCTTGTTGTATTAGTAAAATTTTCTTTTATGAATCTGCCAAATTTATTTTTTATGTTTTATCAAAGGCAGGAGAGCAGTAACGCCATTAAAATGCAATTTTTAAGCCACTAACACGCAATTTTTACGCCATTCTGTCAAGCTGAAATTATTGTGTGCCACCATTATGCCATTATCACGCTATAGTTACGCCATTCTTACGCAATCGCAATGCCACTAACACGCAATTTTCACGCCATTCATCGAGTCTTATTCAGATTTAGTTCATTGATAAGACGATAATAATATTGACATTTTCGTAAATACACAGTAATATAATAGTAATGTCATTATTATTTTTGATAATAATAAATTGACTCAAGAGTTCTACAGCATCGAAAAGATAAGATATGATAATAAAATTGATGTTAATGAAAAAGAAAAGAAAGGAAAAGCTGCCATCTATGTAATTAGAAAAAGATGATGGGCAGTAGGAAAACGAATGGACCAGAAATTATATTTGAGCATTGACTGCGGATTTGATAAATTTAAGTGCTGTATTGGCGACTATTTACTCGCCTTTTCATCTAAAATGATTGATGTCACCAATTCTATTAATGCTTTATCAGTAGCAGATGGTGACAACACCTACATAGAATACAAGGGATCTGTATACATGTTCGGTGACAGTATCGATCAAATCATCAGTATGAAATCCAATTTAAAAATGTATGCTGAAGAACTTGATAGTAACCGAAACAAACAACGTTTTAAAGACAGAACTTTCCATATTAGTTTACTCGCAGCAATCGGATACTCAATAGTAGCATATGATACCGTCTATAACCCTGAAAAAGATGTTGACAAACATCTTTTTAGAAACCTCAGTAATTTGCAGTATTTTATCGGTATTGGTTTGCCTTATGGCAGCATGAATGAATGGCCACAGATCAAGGAATTTTTGAAGCAGCGCCATCATTTCAAAATCCGCCGTGGCAGCAAATCCTGTACTTTTGATTTTGACCTGGATCTTTCAAACGCGAATTTCTTATGTAACGCACAGGTAATCACAGCTTTTCTTTTCCAAGGTGCATCATCAGACGGTAATTTAACTATTGATAAGAAGGCCTTACCATGTATCATGATGGATGCTGGATATAAAACAGTTGGATTATTTGAACTGGCAAAGAATCTGTCGATCAATCCAGAAACCGCGTTCAGTGATACAGATCATGCAATGTACAACATTGATAAGTATGTTGAAGAGAAGGTAAAAGAAGCTGGAAGAGAGGACTTTAGTTATCTTCAGGTACAGTATCATGCCAGAGGCGAAGGTAATCCAGCAGTTCGTAAGAACACAACTGTGATCAATGTAAAGGATATCTACGAAAAAGTTTTGGCAGAAGAAGCTATCAAACTGTGTAGCCTATTAGAAGGAAAATATTCATTGGATGACGTTGAAAATATGTTCATAACCGGCGGCACCGGAATCGCATATTATCCTCACATAAAAAAATACATGGCTGAACATCACGGACTTACAAAAGTGGTTTTAACAAATCGTGCTGATGATGGATCCGAAATTTCTCCAATGTACGCTATTGTAATCGGACTGCATAAACAGCTCAAAAACAGGTACAAATAATGGCTAGCTACATTCAAATCAACATCAATACAGCTAATGCGCCACATTTCGCTACGTGGTATCATAACCGCAGCGGTCAAGCAATGTCATACTTGACCGCTGCCGTACTAAATTACGCAATCAAGCGGCAATTTCTCTTAATCGGCTACGCACCGAAAAACATTTTCCTTGAAGAGCTTCCAAAAATATTTCAGATCCGCATTAAAGGCAATGAATCACTTGTCAAATGGGAAAACGATTTAAAAATGGCAAGCCTCAACAAACGCAGAACGATTGAGTACATACTGGAACAATCCATCAGTACAGATACGCCCATTAGTTATACACAAGCAGAAATGGATATGAAAATAGCCGAGCTTACTTTCGGATCAACAGTCCGAGAAGAGAAGAGTAGTGTGGCACCTTCATATGTACCGGTGGTAAACGAAAATCGTACTGATAATAGTTCCAATGAAGCGATAACGAAATCAACGTCTTCCATGAAACAGGATACTTCAAAAGTTGTTTCTGAAAATAAGGATACCGAAACCGTTTCAAGTAGAACTACCGAGGAAAATAATTCCGATAATATATTCATAAACAGTGCATTTGCTGGCTTAGAATAAAAAGGATGATGACCATGCATATAACAAAGAAAAAGCGAGATGCAATTGTTAAGCTGCACCGTCAGGGCGAGTCGATCGAACTTCTGACCGCCATTAGCGGTCTCAACCGAACCACCATTACATCCATTATCAAAAAAGACGATAGTGAAAAGCTTTTTCGCGAATTCAATATGGTAAGTGAAAAATTATCGTTTGAGCGTTGATAAGTGTTTCCGATCAGGTAAGAATTTACAAAGCTAATCTAATATGATAGAATACTTATTACAAAACCGCTTTCCGGCATAACATAATCAATCTGCAGAATTGCTGCAGCCGATTATGTTATGCTTTTTTGTGCCAAAAATTTGAATTTGAGAAAGGATTTTAAGATGATAAAAATGAAATCAGTTTCCATTATTTTCCTCATATTCATGTTTGTCATATTGACAATCCCCACATACGCTGCCGATACCAAAAAGATTACCAGCGTAAGCATCCAGAGAATTTATAAAGTAAAAGAGGGCGAAATCAATGCAGATCAAGTATCATTTAAGCCCAGCCGTTCCGAGTACACCATCACTTATCAGGGAATGTATGATGCCAGCGATTTACCCATCGGTTCTTATATGGACTATAGGATTACTCTTAATGCTAAAAAAGGGTATGATTTTGAATGGCTAAAAGAACGAAATTGTCTTTCAGATTCCGGGACAATACAGGGACTCTCTATATCTGCAGATTACTCATCCTGTAGTTTTACCCTACATTCCTATCCGCTACCAATGGTTTTAAATCAGCCACAGCAGCTTCGTTGGAATGGGACAGTCGCAGAATGGGATCCTGTTGAACATGCCGACTCATATCATGTGACTATATATACCATCGAAAAGGACGGTCGTCTTACCCAACGTGGAAAAGAACTTACATGCAGCACAACCTCTATCAACACAAGAGAAATCCTATATTCAAAACCAGGTGATTATATTTTTAAAGTCGAAGCAGCCAGCGACCAAACATACCTGTATACCAGTAAAAAAGCAGAGCTGGCCTATAATCATTCAAAATATCTATCATCTGAAGATATTGGCTATTATACAGGATACTGGCAGAAGAAAAATGATGCGCAGCTCTATAAGCTCGCTTCCTCCGAACGCTCTGAATACGATAGTGAATACCTTATAAGTGGCCGATACCTTATAAACGGAGACTACTACACTTTTAACGAAAACGGTGAGCGGCTGACCGGCTGGCAATCTTTTGGCGGAGAATGGACTTATCACGATGAAAACAATGGAAGAGCAGTTCGCGGATGGTTTTCAAAAACATGTAAAAAATACTACTTCGATCCTGCGTCATCCATTATGATAACCGGTTGGAAGACGATCGATCATCAAAGATATTATTTCGATCAGTCCGGGGCCATGGTCACTGGCTGGCAAAAAATCCATGGAAAGATATATCTATTTCAGAATAATGGCACGCTAAACCTTAGTACGATAGTGATCCAGGGGAAAACCTATAGTTTTCAAGCCGATGGAAGTCTCATTCAGTAAACACATTTTCACTTGGAAAGGCAGGAATCATTTATGCTCAGTTTGATATTTAAAATTCTACAGGATAAAGTAGGCGAGTTATACAATTCCATCAATCGGAAAATCCAGCCCTTACCATTTGGGGATGACCAGGACTATATCTTTGACTCCGATACTGTAACCGTATCTGATTTCTGGAAGAATTTTAAAAAGTATAGCCAGAGCCCCGCTCTGGTTGGTGTATTTTATGCGTTTTTGCTTCTCAACATAATAATAAATTTATTTATTATTATCATTTCTATTTCTAATCTTTCCAATCACTACTTAGGAAATCATTTACTATCACTCATAATGGCACTTTTCTGGCTATTTATGCCTCCGTTTATCTGGATGTATTCTACCAGATATGTTTTTTGGAACTACCGTTTGTACAAATATGGAAGCCTCATCCTCCTAACATTGAATGACCTTATAATCATTCAGAAGTTCATAATGAGCAGCCTTTATCCGCCCCTGATTCGTTTTCTCTCAGTCATTCCGGTGGGAGAGTACATCGGCAAGGATATGATCATGCAACTGGGCATTTTCCTATTTGCCGGACTTCCGCCTCTTATTCCCATCTATATCGGATGCAAATTATATGGCACATTTTCTTCGGACCTAGTCTTGGATGAAATCGATCGGTTTAAACTCGATCATTACATAGATTTCCGGAAATCCAAAGAATTTGCTTATGATTTTAAAGCAGTCCGTTATCTTTCAACGGGATCCCAATTTATTGTAAAAGAGTTGGACCGATTTTTGCATATGTACTGCGACGGTACAACCGGCACCGCGAAAACATCCAGTGTGCTCACTGTTGCCATTGCAGACGACCTTGATCAGAAAGTATATAATGAGGACTATCAGAAAAGAACTTGTTATGCAGCTCTAAAAGAGGGGAAATTACGGATTTGTGTTCCATTCAAGGAAACCGATTTTTCCATCAATTACTTTGAACCGGTTCTGTTAGAAAACCCGAATACAGACAGACAGATTGAAAAAGAAAACAACAGCAGAAAAGAGCTGTACCGGCATCTCAAGTTTGACTCCCAATCCGCCGGCATCACCGTTGTAGCACCCAATGCTACATGGGCAGATCAGTGCTACTATATGGCCAAAAATCGCAAACTGAAGATCCATAGAATTGATCCGATTTTAAAAGATGGGAAACACAAAGAAGGGTTCACCGGTTTCAATCCTTTTAAAATCGATCCGTCACTGACCGGAAAGGCACTGGCAACCACCATCACAGCCCAGGCCTCCAATTTCGCTACCGTAGTCCAGTCCATTTATGACCAGTCAGGAGTATCCGATCCATATTTTTCTAGTCTCAATGAAACAGTAACTGTCAGCATAGCAGAACTATTAATGCTGACTTATCATCTGGTGCACCCCGGGCAGGTTCCCAAAGCATCCGATGTGCAGAACCTGATCAACGACTGTAGCCGCTGCCGTCCATATCTGGATGCACTTATTAAGCACTATTCCGTTCACAGCCTCAGAAGCAATGGAAATGACCGCACAGAACAGGTTGCTGAGATTGTAGATGTAGGGCAGTGGCAACAGGTATACACAACCATCAACAATGATCTTCTGGGCGAAAATAAAGCAAATATGTACGATCGCTGCAATGGTCTGCGAAACCTGATCAACAATTTCCTAAATGATCCTCTGGTCCGCGATGTTTTTGAAGCAGAAGAGACCGTTGATATTGATAAAGCCCTGGAGTACGGTGAGATCATCATATTAAATTATGCCCTTGAGCGAGGCGATTCTGTGGCAACCGGTTTTGGCCTGTTTTTCCTGCTTTCCTATGAAACGGCCGTCCTCAGGCGTCCTGGATCAGAAAATGACCGTATCAAAAATTTTATTTACATCGATGAGCTTCCTGTGCTCCTGCATCCGAAACTGCAAAGTTTCTTCACACTGTTCCGCCAGTACCGGGTTGCTGTCATCTGTGCCATCCAGACACTGGATCAGGTAAAGAAGATACAGCTTGACAGCATCATGCTCGGTAACTGCGCACACCAGATCATATTTGGACGCGTAAGCACCACGGAAATGGATATCTTTTCCAAAATGGCTGGCGAGACCCTGGAACACGTCACACAGGAAACTGTTACGGAAACAGCAATCACCGCAGAGCTACCGGCTTACTCATATTCCAGGCGCTCTACACCTACCTTATCCGAACGTTTTTCTGGCACGGTATTCCGGTATTTGGGCTTTCAGGAAGTTATATTCTTTTCCGTAAACAATTCTTCACCCATTTATCCCTTTAGGGGAAAAGTGAATTTTCTGCCCAAACCGAGAGAGAAGAGCGCCCCAAGACTAAAGATCGAATGGGAGCCATTCATGCCAGGACCGTTGCATCCATCCGTTTTTGAAAAACGATTCAGCGTTGCCCACATATCATCAAACGGGTATTTTTCTTCAGGCAAACCAGGAAATTATTTCCTCGCAGGAAATAAAAAATCCATTCCAGAACCCCAGGTCCAGACGGATCTGACCACAGAAACAACTGAAGCTGTCTCAGATGCAGAAGATCAAACGCCAGTAGAGCCGACCCATATCATAACCCCCACGGAACACACCGATGGCATCTTCTTCGGTGAATGAAAATGAAAGGAACGCGAATACCACCGCATATACCATGTCCTATTCCCCATTTCGATTTGATAGCACCACAACCATTAAATCCATTCAGGTCCCTAGATCATCAGGAGCATGGCAATCCATCACAAAAAATGAATTGTCGGATCTGGAACTGCTCATCCTATCCATAGTCTATGAGCTGCAGTATTGTACCGCATCTCAGGTAAGAGATTTTCTATTGTTTTGTGGGTGTGAAAACAGATTCAAGCGTTTTTCCGACGGAAACGGTAATCCCTATCGAAACCCCATCCATGCTCTGATACGCAAAGGATTGTTGATCCCACTTTCCATATTTCGCGGCGGAACAGCAAGCGGACCGTCTATCCTGCAGTTAAGCTCATTTACAAATAAATTAATGGAATTATTATTCCCGCATCCCAGAATTTTTGATCATTTTCCAAACCGTACTGCAAATGATCCATCCACAATTTTAACAGTTCTGGTCCGCAATAGCGCCTGCATCAATATTCTGAGAAGCAATCACCAGATATTCCTTGCGCAGGCCATTGAGAATGCCCCATCTATTCCCCATATCTGCCTTAAGACGCGTTTGCAGGGGCAGATCTTAGTATTTCCCTACCGTTCAAATAAAAAGGCATTAAAAGCGGAACTGGATCGTCAAAATGCCACTTCCTATCAGACATGCATAGTGATCGCCGAAACTTTAGATGATGCAAGGAAATTGAACCACTTTCTGGACACCAGCCATTTTAAAACACCTTTACTCTTTAGCACCGATGCTTCGCTGAAGAACCCAGAAATTCCACTTCTTAAACACTTATACCAATTCACGAATGGGCATATGGAGTGCCTGGCACTTTCTGATACCTAAGAAAGATCGAAGCTTAAATCAGTAACCGTTTCAATACCACAGGAGGACAAAAATTACGATGTATTTGATATGTTTCTTACTTTTCTTGTTTCTTGCAACGCTTCTTTTCTGCATTGTACAGAACAAATCCCCATATGACCAGGCTATTGATGATTTAGCACAGGAAACCGTTCTAACGCAGTATTGTACCCATCGCAATACTAAATATCGCTGATTCCTTCTGTTTTCGTCCATGCACGGCAATGTGGTGATAGACGATGAAGGCCTGGTGTTCTTCACAGTGTTTAATGCCTCTTTTTTGTATTGATGCAACTCGCAAATAATGATAGAATTGGTGAAGCAGGATCATGCCTGACAAATGGCCCACCACTGCGTGTATCATTCGGAGCATGATCTTTTCTGGAATACTGGCCTTAAGAAGGATATGAATATGAAAATGACCTTAAGAAGTCCCAGAGCCGGCGTTGTGGTAGAGCGGTTCGGGGACAAAAGAAAGTATCTATACAAAATTGTTGAGAACAACCCACTGTGCTTAATCAAACCCTGCACAACCTTACTTCCCCTGGCAGAAATAAGTGCTGATGCAAAGATCATCGGCCCGGACGGGCAGCCTGTCCCTGCAACCGGCGAATACTATATCACTGCAGAAACCATGGATCCGTACCATATCGTAACAGATTGGTTTTAGGAGCTGCAGGTAAAAGACATATAAGCCCAATGGACTTTGTATGTCTTTTTTGTTTCTGATTGCCATAAGATTGATGCCTTTCTCTATGCAAACGTCATTGTTGCAGCGCGGTCTCCGCATAACTTGATGTGCTTCTGGGAACCATTACTCCATAAAGGAGGACTGCGTAGATGTCAATGATCAACAAAGAAATAAATGATTTTTCTGTTCAGGCTTATCAGAATGGTGAATTTAAAACCATAACCAAAAACGATATCATGAAAGAATGGAGTCTCTTTTTCTTCTATCCGGCAGACTTTACCTTTGTATGCCCTACGGAGCTGGAAGATCTTCAGAACAAATATCCAGAGTTTCTAAAAGCAGGATGCGAAGTTTATTCGGTCTCTACAGATTCTCATTTCGTACACAAAGCATGGCACGATCACTCTGAGCGAATTGGTAAGATCGCATACCCAATGCTGGCCGATCCCGCTCATGTATTATGTAAGGACTTTGGGGTATTGATTGAGTCCGATGGAATGGCCGAGAGAGGAAGCTTCATCGTAAATCCAGAGGGAAAAATCGTTGTATACGAAATAAATGCGGGCAATGTTGGCCGTAATGCGGATGAACTGTTTCGCCGCCTTCAGGCATGCCAGTTCGTAGCAGAACATGGCGATCAAGTATGCCCGGCCAAATGGCAACCTGGTGCAGAAACCTTAAAACCAAGCCTTGATCTGGTAGGTATGCTCTGATGGAAAAGGAAAATTTCTATGATGTAGTAGTGATCGGCGGAGGGCCGGCCGGACTGACCGCCGCATTATATCTTGCACGTGCCCGCTATCGTGTCCTTATCCTTGAAAAAGAGAAATTCGGCGGCCAGGTCACCATCACTGATGAAGTGGTAAATTATCCAGGCATTGAGAAAACCAGCGGGAGAGCACTGACAGAAACCATGCGCAGACAGGCCGAGTTTTTTGGAGCTGAATTTCTATTAAGGGAAGTTACTGCGCTAAAAAAAGAAGAAACTGCATCCGGAGCAGAACTCTGGGAAAGCACTACAGACAAGGACAGCTTCCAAAGCTTTGGAATTCTGCTTGCAACAGGCGCCCATCCAAGAATGATCGGCTTTCCAGGTGAGGCAGAGTTCCGCGGTCATGGAGTAGCTTACTGTGCAACCTGTGACGGAGAATTCTTCTACGGGAAAGAAATCTTTGTAATCGGCGGAGGATTTGCAGCGGCAGAAGAGAGTGTATTCCTCACCAAATTCGCAAGCCATGTGACCATTTTGATCCGAGACGATGATTTTTCCTGCGCAAAAGCTGTTGCAGAAGCAGCCAAAAATCATCCTAAGATTACCGTCCTGACAAATACCGAAGTTATTTGTGTTGAGGGTGACCACATGCTGCGCAGGATCTGCTACAGAAATAGAAATACCGGAAAGGAAACTCTCTTTGATTCTGCAAATGACACGTTCGGAGTGTTTGTATTTGCAGGTTATGAGCCAAACACATCACTGGTAAAAGAACTGGTAAATCTGGATCCCCATGGATATGTGATAACCGATAAGAGCCGGCAGACCAGCTGCCAAGGAATTTATGCAGCCGGTGATGTGTGCCAGAAAAATCTGCGCCAGGTAGTAACGGCAGTGGGAGATGGTGCTACCGCCGCTACGGAGCTGGAAAAATATGCGGCTGCCATGCAGGGAAGAACCGGTATCCATGCAAAACAGGCGGTTAAAAAAGGTGCCGCGCCAGATGTAAAATCCTCAAATAGTTTTTTCTCACAGGATATCATAAACCAGTTAAATACGGTATTTGCCAAAATGGAACGGAAATTGCAGCTTGAGCTGCATCTGGATTCCCGGCCCGTGAGCCAGGAATTAGAAAATTATATGACAGAACTGGCAAAATATACAGATAAGTTGACTGTGCACGAACGCGTCCCTTCTGCAGAGACCGGTGCTTCGCTTCCTTTTGTGGATGTATTAACCGAAAGCGGAGAGCAGACAGGGCTGGCTTTTCACGGCGTCCCTGGAGGGCATGAATTTACGTCCTTTATTCTGGGATTATATAATGCTGCAGGGCCTGGGCAGCCACTTGATCCTGTAATAAGAGAAAAAATACTGGCAATCCAGCATAACGTTCATCTGCAGGTCCTGGTATCACTTTCCTGTACCATGTGCCCGGATCTTGTGACGGCCGCACAGAGGATTGCTTCCCTAAACCCTCTCGTAACGGCTGAAGTATATGATATTGCCCATTTTCCAGATTTAAAAGAAAAATATCATGTTATGAGCGTTCCCTGTCTGATTATCAATCAGGATAAAACCTCATTTGGCAAAAAGAACATCCAACAGATATTGGAATTAATCTGACTGGTCTGCATCTCTTAACCTTCCCATGAGTGTTTAACTTGCAGTCCTTTCAAAGGCTTTCCCTTCGCCGAACAGGGTTTCAGCGCTGTTGACAAGCATTTGTGAAGCAGATATAATAAAACGGTACTCATTTTTTTCAAATATAATTCGCTATGTGAAAGGCATACGATCTCATCCGGGATTGATATGCCCTTTTTTATGCGAAAATGATGCCGACAGGCAATCATATGCGTCAGCAGGACTGACATACTCCGCTACATGGCGGTAAAAAGCAAACAAATATCATATTTACAGGAGGAGAAGAACATGAGCGATGCATGGAAAGGGGTAAGCAGGGCCAGAAAATGCCCCATTTGTCAGCATGAAGACTGGTGTGGCTATTGGACACCGGAAGATTACGGTGGTGAGCTCATCTGCTGCCAGCGTGATAAAGAAAAGTGCAATATGATCGGTTCCGATGGCCAGGAATATGTGTTCATCGGAAGCGCAAAAGGTTCCGGCAGTTCCATCTATGAAGAACGCACTCAGTACGAACTGCTCCGGAAAAAGAAAACCGGAATGAATTATTCGCATATTTCAAAACCACAAAAAAGGGAACTGAAACCGGTTGATCAGATTGTGCCCAAAAACAATGAAAACTGCAGCAGTATTTACACCTATATGCAAAATCTTCTGATCCTTGACCCGGCACACAAGGCTTATCTTCATAGCCAGGGTTGGACGGATGAACTGATTGAAAAGCATCATATTGTATCATTTCCAGAAGAGGACAGCCTGCGGGTAAAGTACCATAACCGATACCGCACCAGAAATATAACCAGAGTCAGGCTTGCAGATCTAATTCTACAGAAATTTGGATCAAATTCACTCGAAGGAATTCCCGGGGCGTATTTAAAAGGAGAGCAGTGGACCTTTGCCGGCCCAAGTGGACTGGTATTTCCGATGTATGACCTCGATGGGAACACCTTTCGTCTTCGGATCCGGAAAGATTTTTCTGACATTGATGCAACCGTGATCACTTCCGGCCAGGATCGTTTCTACTATGCCGAAGGTAAAAAATATTTCATCAGCATGAAGGGAGTTTACTTTGTAACCCCTGGAGGAGAGAAAGAATTTCTCCCGCAAAAAGGAAAATACAGAACCCTGGCTTCCTACTATCAGGATTCTCAGGCTGCAACACGTGGAATATTGGCCAACATCTATAAAAAGGGCTGCGCGGCTGCAAACCAATGCAGTTTTTACGGCCTTCCTTTTGCCAAAACATCCTCCCTTTGGTACATCACGGAGGGTGAGCCAAAAGGACTATTTGCATCCAACGCCTTATCGACTCCGGTGGTAACTCTTCCCGGGGTCAATTCCTATTCTCTTATTTTAGATGACGGTGTCCTTTCTCAAATGAAAGAACTGGGAATGAAAATGGTTGTTGTTGCATTTGATGCAGACAAGCTTCATAATGAGCGGGTTTTATCGTGCGAAAAATCACTGGCAGACGGACTAAAAACCGCTGGCATCCCAGTCGTAATTGCAAACTGGAAAGAAGAAAATGGAAAAGGTATTGATGATCTTCTGGCATCCGGGGGAGCACCTCAATACTGCATTTATTAAGAGAATTCAATGAAAGGTCCATCTCATTAGTGTTTTGCTAATAGGATGAACCTTTTCTCATCCATTCAATTCTTAATCTTCTTCAGGAATACCATATATGAGAGTAAGTTCCACCTCATCAGCTCCAGACCACTTGTTTACAGCAATGTGGTCTGCGAATGCTATTGCCATGTGCATTTGTTTCTGGTTTGCAGTGATATCAACGCCATACTTGCTCCTTAATGTTACTGTCATACCGCCACACGCATCCTGATCAATTTTAAGGCAGCATCCGGAAACAGCAGCAAATTCATTAAGAATCGGGAAAAGAGCCTCATTAAACCATTTTTTAAATTTCATGACCTTTTTCTCTTCTTTTTCCTCTTTTATTTTTTCAATAGCTTCCTTGGCAAATACCGCTTCCTCATAAGACAGCCCATCCACCGCATCATACAAATCATTCGATGTTTCATTACTATAGTCAAATTCCTGCATATTCTCTTACCTCCTTCTAACCAGTATACAACATTGTGCATATATGCACAATGTTGATTTATCCGTAATTCAGCTATGATTGTTCTTAGGAGGACTTTTCAATGGTTGATTACAGCCCGTTATGGGACACGATGCAGAAACGCAAAATTACACAGTATACTCTGTTGAAGGATAAGGTCCTTGACAATCATACGCTTGACCGGCTCAAAAAAGGCCAAAATATAACCTTGGTAACATTAGAACGCATATGCAAATATCTGTCCTGCACGCCCAACGATGTCGTATCATTTACAGATGATGCATGAAAAATCTGCCACTTTCTTTGGAAGTTTACGTTTACGCTGTAAATGTAAACTTTTTTATTTCTAAACTTTGATGCAGACAACAAAGTAATTTTAGCGGGTATGTCTGTTATGGGCATATCCTCTTTTTGTTTTGCCAATCAGCCTCCTGGCCTAAGCCGGCCAGATGTAGGTGAATGCAAATCGAATTGACACTCCCGAAGCAACCCATTATACTAAAAATATCGTTGAGCATCCTCCCCATATAACATCGCAGTTTGTATTGTCCGGCCTGCTCATCAAACATTCATTTTAAATGGAGACTCAGAAAACATGGCACTATATGCTCTGGGAGATATGCATCTGGCCTTTTCCGTAGACAAACCTATGGATAGATTCGGGAAAGTCTGGAAAAAGCATGAAGAAAAACTCGAAAAGAATTGCAGAAAACTGATTGGAAATGAAGATACATTTGTCATCACTGGAGATCATTGCTGGGGCAAAAATCTGTCCGAAGCAAAAACAGATCTTGCTTTTATCGCAGATCTTCCCGGAAATAAGATTTTGCTGCGGGGAAATCACGATATGTTTTGGGATGCCAAGAAAACTGCAGTTCTAAATCAAGAATATGAACCACAGCTGCATTTCCTGCAGAATAATCACTATCATTACCAGGATTATGCCCTTGTAGGAACAAAAGGATATACCTTTGAGGGACCATTCTACATCAATTCAAAAGGGCAGATTGTCGGATGGGATGAAGCCAATGAGAAACAGGCCAAAAAGCTGGTAGCGCGGGAAGCGGAACGATTGCGGATTTCTTTTGAAAGCGCCAGAGAGGCCGGCTTCCGTAAATATATTATGTTTCTCCACTATCCGCCAACAAATATCGTGGAAGAGGAGAGTATCTTCACGCGGATGGCCGAAGAGTACGGAGTGGAGCATGTTGTATATTCCCACTGCCACGGAGAGTCCCGTTACGGCGACAGTATCCACGGAGTTCACCATGGGATCCGGTATCACCTGGTTTCTGGAGACTACCTCAATTTTAAGCCTGAAAAGATCCTGGATTAGATCTTCCACTGGAACGGTAGAATAGCATTATTTATGGAATTTTTCTTTCTATATGCTATAATCGTTGCTCATCTCCATAAAAGTTTACGTTTACGGCGTAAACGTAAACTTTTTGTTCTAAAATGCCTAAACAACTCCAAATCAAAAATATTTGCCGTACTTGTCTGCTGAATTATCACATGTGGGAATCAGTGACCACGTGCACTTTAAATTCAACATATATCGTGAAATTCATTGTGTATTCGCCTAATTGCAAAGTAAAATTGATGCTGCATGATATAGCCTTGGGCAAAAATGTCCAGGGCTATTTTTATTTACATTTCTCGCAATAAAAAGTTTACGTTTTTCACTAAAAATAAACTTTCTATTGTTATGTGGCCTGTATGATGCTATAATACAATTAAAGTAAACGTAAATAATGTAAACGTAAACATTTATATCAATCAGGAGCATCCCATGGAAGAAATCAAAGAAAAATCTGCCAAAAAGCCGGTCAGCATGCGCTTGACCGCAACAGCATCGGAACGGCTGATGCACATCATTGATCTGTATAAAAATCTGGAAGACCCAAAAGGCGAGCAGCAGGAGAATGCTATTCTGCGCATTCTTGATATTGCAGAGTCCGACAACATCAGAGGGACACATCCTGAGTTAGAAGGCCCCTTACTGGCAGTTGAAGCCACGATCTCTACATTAATTAAACAACTTAATGGTATAGCAGTCGGCCAGGATGCCAAAATTTCTAGGCTTCAGGAAGCATTAAATGCTGCGATTACAGAAAAAGAACAGGCTATTGCAAAGGCCCAAATTGATATGGATAGGGCCCAGCAAAATACTGATTTGGCTAACAGACTCCAAAAAGAGGCCATGGATACGATGAATAAAGCAGAGGAGGATGCCGCTGCCCAGATTGAAGCCATAAAAAAAGAAACCACTGCTCAAATTGAAAAAGTAATGAGTGAAAAAGAGCATGCATGCCGTGAGCGTGATGATGCCCGCACGATTGCCAATGAAAAAACTGCCAGCAATGATCTTCTTCTCAAAAAAATGACTGGTATGGAAGCCGATCTGGAAAAATACAAGGATTTACAGGAGCAGTACAAAGAGCTCCAGGACAAATTTTCAGCCCTACAGTCTCAGTTAAATGAAAGCAAATTGCGTGCGGAAATTGATAAAGAGCGCGCCGTCATGGATAAAGAGCGTGAAATGCAGGAGCGTATCAGAGAAGCGGATAGAGAAAATGCAAAGCTGCAGGCAAAAATTGAACAACTGTCACCTGCAGAAGCCTCGCCAAAGTAAATATTTTTAAGGAGCCATTCATGAAAAAATCATTAGATCGTTTCCTAATAGCACAGCAGAATTACTATCATGACGCTTATGAGGAATTAAAGGTAGGTAAAAAGAGAAGCCATTGGATGTGGTTCATATTCCCCCAGATTCGTGGTCTCGGATACAGTAATATGGCGATATACTATGCCATTGAAAGTCGTGAGGAAGCTGAAAACTATATTACGGATCCAACCCTCGGCCATAATCTGATTGAAATATCCACTGTCCTGCTGGAAATTAAAGACAACGATGCAAAGAAAGTAATGGGTGAACCAGATGATAGAAAGCTCCAGTCCTGTATGACCCTATTTGATACTGTAGCTCCGGAAATTGATGTATTTGAAAAAGTACTCAAAAAATTTTTCGGTGGAGAAAGAGATAATAGGACCCTGGAAATTCTGCAGAGTTGTGATCATAGGAATGAATAACTGAGTCAATCAACATATAAAAGCACATTTTCATTCTTGCATAAGCAAAGGCTACCGCCTAACAAATACCAGGACGGCAGCCTTTGCGATTATTCCTAGAAGCCCACTTTTTATCATTTATTGAATTTTCTTTTCTCAATGTAATAACACAAACTTATTAGGTAACCAACCACTCCAAAGGAGAAACACTTCATTATTCCGTATGGGAGTCGTCTCAAAAGATACGTCGGAATTTCAGATAATCTGAAAAAGGTGAAATGCCCCGTCATAAATATCATAAATAGATATAGCAACATTCCACATAGAAATCCCTTAGCTGCACTCTTCAATTTCTTATTACAAGAAATCATCTTAACTGCCTCCCTTCAAATTTGAAGTTGCTGAGGTTTCAGTTAAGTTCATTTCCTTCAGCATCAATAAAAACGTACTCCGATGGGACAGATGAACAATAGAACACATACGGATAGGCATCTTTTTCTATCATTTCTTCATGTGTACCTGCTTCATCCGTAATTTTTACAGAAACACAATTTGGATTGTTCACAATAAAGGCATACCCACGATTCCAGTTCAAAACAGCAATATCCATGAAAGGAGACATCGGTTTGTATGTCCGAACATAAGCATATTCTGCTTCTCCTTTGATTTCTACTTCCATAGGAAGGTAGTAATGCGTCTGATATTGATTGCCAGAAATAAACCAAACGAGTGCCGTATCATCTACGGTACACATACCTCCATACTGCATATCAATCGTATCCGCATCGGAAACTGGAATTTCTTCTCTGGCTTTTTCTATCAGTTCATCCGTACCTTTATATGTCTTTGTACAGCCTGAAATAGAAAGACATAATATGCAAGTCAGTAAAATGCATGTGATTCTTTTCATAAAAAACACCTCTGCAACTCCCTATTTTACATTCCTAAGCCGACAGAATTCTCACGTTCTCCCTCCGGTAACACCTGCAGCGCATCCTGCACAGTACTGAACACACGCTCATTCAGCCAGCCTCCCTGTTTTCTGTTCTGGGCCGCAGATATCACTGGGTACTGCCAGATGGTCTTTTGATGGGTGTAATTGAGCCAGGAATCAATCCACCAGTCACTTTCCTTTGCCTTGATTTCGTAAGCCACGTATCCGCGGCAGTTTTCCCCGCGATGTGGCATGGAAAATTCTGCAAAAATGCTGGCATACTGCTGGCTTCCGTAAAATGGAAAATTCTGGTTGGTATCGTATGCTTCATTTTGTAAAGACGCATACTCTGCGGTGTAAGAAGTCCCATCCTTATCGTAAAGGACCTGGCCGGTAAGTTCTCCCTGGGCAGTCCAACCGCCGTTCAATTCCTGGTATGCAGGATTGATCTGCACTGCCTCTGTCCCGCGAAAGCCCGAATTTCCGTTCCATAAGAAATGATGGATTACCTTCCACTGCCCTTCCTGTTCCAGTTCCACTGCCACGCCGTCAAGCTGCAGCCGCTCATCCCCGTCCCGCAGCAAATCATCGCTTTGATTCAGCAAAATCTGTCTGGCATTTTTGCATGCCAGAATATCTTCTTCCTTTAAATCATGCAAAATCTCTTCCGGAAAACCCAGGGATAACAGATGTGCTTTGATTTCTTCACTCGCCGAATCCTGCGTTTCTTTTGCAGTTGTCCACGCCATGTGATAGGAACCAAAACATGTATAGCCGATGAGCAGGCCTGCCGCAGTCAGAATTGCTGCTCCCGCTGCGTATCTTCCATCTGAAATCCGCACCGGATGCTCTTCCAGTACATATTCGGCCTGTTCCAGTTTTTCTGCTATATTCTTTAACTCCACAAGGATTCCAATATATGCGGCAACGATCGCCAGGCCAAGAATCCAGCCCTCATATTCCCGAACCGCAAGCACGGTCACCACCACATACCAGATGATGATATGGAGCAGGACCTCATTTTTTATTTCCGCCTTACGCTTTTCCAGTTCCTCACGCATACCAAGGAAGAGACAAACCATCAGAAAAACCGGCAAAATTCCGCCACAGAAAACAATCACTTTCCATACATATGAAACATAAATTTTCTCCCGTTCGAGCACACTTCCAATCACAATGTTCACGATGGTAATCACAACTTTGAGCGCGGCGCCTGCGTATCCGGCTTTCAGCCAGCGGTTTTCCAGTCTCAGTTTTCGGAATCCCGTAAACAGCAAAAGGGCACCAAGGAAGGGAAGAATCTGATTGAGAAAGAGAAAATTCAATGTAATCCCAAAGAGACCCATTCCAATCAGAATCTTCTCATATGTCTGTTTCCAGAAACTCTCTTCCATGTAATCGCCCCTTTTTCAAATTATTTGTTATAAATATGGTAGCACAAAAGTGAACCTTTATCTTTAATTCTCCATTACAAAACTATTAATTATAACAAACGATAACCAGATATTCATACAGCGATAAACGGGCATTCATAGGAATATTGACTTTTCGATGAAAATATAATAAAATGTAGGCAGCTAAGAAATGTGATGATTTCCCATGCGGCAAAACGAAAACCCCAGAGGGTGCCTCCTCTGGGGTTTTCTTGTTCATTACGGCGAACCGACCGTTTAGGCTGTTGCTGCCTATTTATCTCTGTCCAGCCATTTGCATATGTAGTAGCTAACTACACCTGCTAAAACAGAGACAAAAAATGTGATGATAAAATCTCCCATCCGACTCACCTCCTTTCTGCTGGAGGTTCGGCAGCCTTTTTAGCATAGCACATTTCTTCCCATTAATCTACATAAGTTGTCATACCATCATCTGATAATCCTTGATTTGCCCCAAATCCAATGGTAAAATACTCATAGATTCTTTCATTTCAACAACATTTGTCTCTGACAAAGCGCACGCCATTTTATGACCGAATGAGTGGGGGAATTCTGGAAAAATAAACAGAATAATATGTACGTTGGAGGAACTTCCTTTGGGAGGTTCCTTTTTTCGTGCCCAAAAGGAGGACTTAGCCTATGAAACTTACAATCAGGGATCTTATCCGGCTTCGCCACTGCGAAAGCCACTACCGTCTCGGAAAGCTGGGATTATATGCTGCATCAAAACGTACCCAGTTTTTTTATCAAAAGAAGGACTCTTTAATTTTAGCATTATCCAAAGGGCCTACTTCATTTTCAGAAGCACTCGAAAAAGCATTTCTGGAATACAGCAGAGACTGGTTCCTTAATAACCGCCAGTATGAAACCTGCCGGGATCAGGACCTTGCCAGGTGGCATCGCTTTGCTGACTGGTTCTTTGAGCAGGGTTATCAGATTTTGAAGACCAGGCTCTGCTCAGCGATTTCAGTCAATACAAGCTGCAACCACGTAGCGGTGTCTGAATTATCTGCACAAGCAGATCTGGTTCTTAAAAAGGGGGAGCATGTCTATGCTTTAAGTATTTTCCCGAATGAACCACAGTATTCTGTGAGAGCCAGGAAGCAAGAGACCCAGGCATATTACAGCCTGGAACTGTTATCACAATACCTGATCAGCGCTCCAGCCTATGGACAGGAAACGATTTCCATGATCTGCTACTTAAAATCCAAAGAGGATAAGGCTGATTTTCTGGCCTCACAGTATACGGAAGGGAAATGCTATCTTCAAATGGGATACGGCGGGATAGCGGAGGCCACCCAGGCTCTCCTGAGCACGATCCAGCTTTCCGTACCTCAAAAATGTGAATACTGCCGCTATACAGATGTATGCCATCAGCAGAATACTTCCGCATTGGCACCGGAAAAACAACCAGAAGAAACTTCCATCCCTGTTCCAGCGGAAACAGTCGATTTAGAGAAAGGACTGACACCGGAGCAGCGGAGAGTTGTTGAACACATGGATGGCCCTATGGCAGTCATCGCGGTACCTGGTGCCGGCAAGACTCACTGTCTGATTGCACGTATGGTACGAATGATCAAAAACGGGATTTTGCCGGAACAAATTCTTTTTGTCACCTTCACCAAAAAGGCCGCTGGCGAAATTCTGGAACGTGCCAGACGGGTGCTCGGTGAAGAAAGTGCATTGCCGGCCATCTTTACCTTCCACAGCCTTGGCTACACGATTCTTCGCAAACATGAGGACTTCATAGGAAAATCCTTAAAAATTGCAGAGAAGGTAGACTACTATCGTCTGATTTTGCAGATCATTGATGAAATCTCTCCATTGTCCGGCATTGACTATGACGGACTCACCGGTGATTTCGGCCTGCTGAGCAGGATTTACAACGCTGTACTTTCCATTGAGAAAGACGGACTGGAAGAGTGGAAAAAACATGCGGATTTTCCTGATCCGGATGGTTTAGGGTGCCTTTATCAGAAACTGAAGGAACGAATGAAAGAAGAGGGGTATATCTGCTTTGATGAACAGATCCAGCTTACCAACCAACTGTTTAGCGAATATCCAGATGTATTAAAAAGCTATCAGCAGCGTTTTCGCTATGTAATGATTGATGAATTCCAGGATATCTCGTCAGATCAGGTCGATCTGGTATACGCCATCGCATCCCATGAAAATATTGTGGTTGTGGGAGACGATGATCAGAGTATTTATTCCTGGCGCGGAGGAAGCAACTATTACCTGCTTCATTTTCAGGAGATGTGGAGCAACAGTAAAATCGTGATTCTTCCAGATAATTTCCGGTCGGTAGACCACATTTTGGAAGCTGCAAATGCGCTGATTGCCAATAATACGAATCGGTATCGCAAATCTCTGCGTTCCCATCACCGCGCTACGGTTCGGCCGATTTATCGGAAAAATGTTCTGGTAGATACCATCCGGGATCTGGTTGCATCCGCAGAACGCTCTGGTTATAAACCTGGAGATATTGCCATCATTGCGCGCAAAAATAAAGCGCTGGAAAAGATCAAAAAAAGTTTAGATGGTTTTTACCTTGCAACTTCACCCAAAACATTACTCATAAAGGATGAGGTATTTATTGCCATTCGTGACACATTTTCTCTCTACGTGACCAATTTTCATGATCCACTGGCGCTTTACAGACAGCTGAAACGTAATGGATATGAACTGGACATTCCTGTCGAGCGAGACCACATGTTGGAAAGCTTCTTAAAATATTTCAATCTTCCAGAACCAGATTTATATGATCCGGATCTGCTTGAAATATATGAAGCATCCGGCAGTCCCGGTATCGCACTTGCCAGGACACTTTCTTCCTGTAAAAAACTTCTGTATGCCCAGGATCTGTCCGATGCCGTTCGGTCCATTTACCAGTTTCTCTGGCAGAAGAAGGAACATCCGGCAGTAGAAGAGTTGTGCTCCCGCATCGAAATGCGGGCTATCAATACGGCTTCCGAATTTCTTAACCATATGAATGCCATGATCGAATTTTCTGATACAGCAGAGGTTGAATATCCCGCAAGCCCCGATACGATTACCCTTCTTACTGCTCATAAATCAAAAGGGAAAGAATTTCCCACCGTAGTAATTTATGGAGTAGAAGAGTTTGAAGAATCAGAAGAGGGCCGGAACCTACTGTATGTTTCCATGACCCGGGCCAAACGAAACCTCTTTCTTTTGCAGGGTAGTTTTTCCGATGCCCCACTGTATCCGGAGTTTAAAAACTATGTCGATTGACCGCTGCCGCGGCATCTTGTTCACGCACAGATATTGTGTTAAGATGGGGTATGGAAATAGTGGGGGGAGAATTACATAGCTCCCGGTCACCATAGAACCCTTGATCAAAAAAAATACTATATGGCATATACGGAAAGTAAAAATAACCAGGAGGAAAAGGATTATGAAATTTGAGTGGATTGAAGAAGGGGACGGCCGTTACCGTGTCCAGTTTTTTGACATGGATGAAAAGAAGGTATTCGACATTAAGATTACCGACTATAGTGATCCGTACTGGCAGCAATCAGACCTGGAACGGAAGATTCGTCGCGAATGCTGCTATGACGTTATCTTCTATGCCGGACACCGCAAGAGCTACTCTGACAACCCGAATTACGAAACGGAATATGGTTTTCAGGGTAAATCAGAACATGACATAATATATATCCGGGAACTGTGCAAAAATTTTATAGCAGATTCCTATGTTTTTGATTACGAAAAAGCATTGCGCGGCCTTCAAAAGAGGAAGGCAATGTCAGATTGGTTTCTGGCCAGTGGTTATACCGGAGATTATGAAGGAAAGCAGGAATATAAAAGATCTATTGTAGTTGACGAGCTTGACTAAAAAGCTTACTAAATTGGTTGCCACATCGTCATCTTGTTCACGCGCAGATATTATGTTAATATGGAGTATAGAAATAGCTCGGAAAGGAGGATTTCGCGATGAGCGAAAAAGAAGAGATCATATTCATGCAGACCCGATTGGTACGTTTAGCATCAAAGGAATGGCATCTTCCTGTGGATGAGATTTTTAACATCTTCGGAAAAGCAGATGTACTTGGCTATATCGAAAAATGTTATGGGATTTTTCACTGCGAAGGAGATGATGCTGTATTAGAAGACATCACGGAATTTCTTCAAAGAAAGGGGATCCAAATTAGTGCTTGATTTTACAGATGGGCTTATCCTTTACCATGGCAGCTATTGTGAGGTAAAGAAGCCTTTATTGGAAAGATGCGCCAGACGAAAAGACTTTGGACCACCTCCAAGGACCAGGCTATTCGTTTTCTCAAGACTTCCATTGCTAAAGCATTCGCAAATGGAAGCATTAAAGAGAATCAGGATTATGGCTATCTTTCCATCTTTCAGTTAAGACCTTCACCAGAATTATCCACATATGCATTTGATGATGCAAATGTGGAATGGCTGCACTGTGTTGCGGCTCATCGAAAAAGACTTTTGTTTCTGGATGTTGAAGATACTATGGCAAAATATGATATTATTGCTGGGAAAATTGCGGATGACGCGACAAATGCAACGCTGGCTGCATACCTAGTCGGCGCCTTTGGAATAGCCGGAAGCAAAGAAGCTGATGATTTTTGTATTAAACAGCTACTTCCGAATAAGTTAAAGGATCAGTATTGTTTTAAAACAACTGCAGCGCTTGATTGCCTGCATTTTGTGGAAAGCGAGAAAATATGGCTGAAGAAATGATTTCAAAAGAGCGAATAGACTATACGATTGA
This sequence comes from Enterocloster sp., assembly GCF_057861365.1. Taxonomy (NCBI): domain Bacteria; kingdom Bacillati; phylum Bacillota; class Clostridia; order Lachnospirales; family Lachnospiraceae; genus Enterocloster; species Enterocloster sp. Next base: position 48,142 of record NZ_DBMACH010000007.1, on the reverse strand, counting down.
CCTTCTTATTACCATGGCCGTCGAAGAAATTGCAGAAGATACAGGAAAAAGTCCAAAGGAAATATTGCCGGAATTTTATTCTTCCAAAACCGGCAAGGCACTTTACGATGAGCAGACCCGATTATGGTGCAATGGCCCATCCTATATTGCCGAATTATACATGGACGAACTCTCCAAAAGAAAGATTTGAGAAAAAGCTGTTTCTAACGTATTATGCGTTTGAAACAGCTTTTCTGATTAACAGACCTCCCGGCACTAAGGCTCCTTCTTTTCTGTCCATTCTTAGCTCCTTCTTTTCTGTCCATTCTTGGCGTTGCGCTCACCTTTGATCTATGTTAAACTATCCTTGATAAAATTTATTTCAAACACAATAGACTCTGTCTTCGTTTCAAGCACATTGCTTATTAAAAGGGGATGAGTCTGCACAGATGCGGACCAAATTAGAGGAATTCTAATTTGGTCTTTTTTTGTGCATTCACAACAAAGAGAGGAGGAACCTATGGCTATTTTACAACTGCCGTACAATTTGTCTGCGCTATTCAATTTCAATGAACCAGACACAAATGAGGGGGCGATGGAATCTTCGGATGAAGATTTTTTCGACCTTTTTGATTTTCTGCCAGAAAATACGGTGACTACCAATTATCTGGCCAAAGGAGAGGACCGGATCCAGTCACTGCTCCGGATCAAAACCCGCCGGACTTATTCCATGAATGACTTTTTCAAATTATTTTCCAGAGACCAATTCTGGAAAAAGAGCAACAGCCGAAAAGATTTCACGGAATATCTGATCAAGACCTACTGGAAAAAGGTGATCGATCCTTTTGTAAATACCCTTTACAAAGATTTTCTGGCCGGTCAGATCACGGAACAGGAGATTTCTGAAAAACTGCAGGAGATTCTGGGATTTAGCATTTCTCTATCGCAATGCCATGATGAGCAGGTAACGAGGCTGGTTGGAGCAACCGGTATGCCAACGGACTGTATTTTTCAAATGACTGTATTTGAAAATGAATACTTTCTGGTCTTCGGAAAACTAAAGCCCAGAAACCGGAACCGCAAAATCTATTTGAAAGACGATAAGAGAAAATGTATCTTATGGGATTCCTATTATCTTGCAACACTGGCAGTCATAGAACGTATCCGGATTGAATACAAGCGCTACATCCATTCCATTGAGTCTAAAGACCATGACCTGGTCTATATGTCCATTCTGGATGAAATTGCCCGTAGATACCAGGCTTTTGGGAAAATGTGTACCGTATATGCTTATGAAAAAGAGCAGGTTTTGTATCCAGAAGTCATGCAATTTTTTGACAAGCTGGAAATTCCTGTAAAGGAGCGAATAGCCGGCCAACAAGCGCACGGAATTATATTTCAATTTTCACTCCTGCAGCAGATCCTGCCGATCTTAAATCAGTATTCTATCAGCACAGTGGATTTTCTATGTAATGATAATATTCCAGAGGGATATCTCATCATTATAAAAGCCCTGATGGAACAGCACAAAATGCAGGAAGCGGATGAGCGCTATCATCGAAATAACACAGAGGTAGCCAATGCATTTATGACCAAAAAGAATATTCCGCCAAAGCATCAGGATTACATGAAAGAGAGCCGTTTCTTAACAGTTTACCGCTATATAGAGGTAGACGAAGACTGTGATCTTGACAAAATGCAGGAACTGGAAAAAGAATTTCTTGCTCTTGGGGATATTTTGGGAAAGCATCCCTATGATGCTTCCATTCGTTTCCGCAAGCTTGGCCGACACCATGCTTCCGGCCTTTATTCCCCGGCCTACCAGTGCGTATGCATTGATGTCCGCTCCCCTAGCAGCTACGTCCACGAATTTCTGCACATGTACGATCACTTTCATGGAATGCTGAGTGAAGGCTATGATTTCAAAGAAATCCGGCTTCAGTATGAGGCCTGCCTGCAGGAATATCTTTCGGATTGTGAAGATCCGGATTTAAAAGCACGGCTGAATGGAAACAGCAAATACAACCTGGATTACTATTTGGTCCCAACGGAAGTGTTTGCCCGCTGCGGGGAACTGTATTTTACGCGTTTTCGTGGTGTAGATAATTCTCTTCTGAAATTTGAAAGAGGATTTGACTATCCGGAAAACGAAAAATTATTGGAGCTGATCAAAAAATATTATGATCAGCATTTTTTAACGGAGGAGATATCATTATGAAGAAATTTTTTATCAAGGACCTGGCCAACATGGTCGAAAAGGAAATTGCAACGGAGTTTTTACTTCGGAATGTCAAATTGTCGATCGCGGATGGCCGGCGCTGGCAGGACCTTACGCTCAGTGATAAGAGTGGTATTGTATACGGAAAATGCTGGTCCGAACACATCTCGGATGAAACGGATAACTATGTTGGAAAAATTGTCCGTGTTGTCGGAAAAGTTGAGCTTTTCCGGGAGCAGTGTACGCTGCGGATTGTCCGGATCAGTCCGGCTGAAACATACGATCCGGCAGATTTCCGGGTTACTTTGTCCAGCTACGATGTAGAACAAAGTATCACCCTCTTAAAAAAACTCCTCGATGAAATTGAGGATCCCAAATTGTATAGTTTATGCTGCGCTGTATTCGGTATGGGGACTGCCAGATACGAACGGTTTTTGGAATTCCCACTGACCGAGGAAGCCACACATCCATACTTTGGCGGTTTTTTAAAGCATACCATCAATGTTGCAAACCTGGCTGATATGGCGCTTACTATCTGCGAAGGCAGCCCAAATGAAGTGATCCGGCCGGATCCATCGCTGGTCATTGCCGGTGCGCTTCTTCACGCAAGCGGCGTGCTTTCCCAGCTCACACTCAGCGCTGCGGAAGGCATCTTCACGGACCGGGCCCGCCTTTTGAGTTCCTCCACAGATGCGGTTTTAATGGCAGTCTGCACAAACAGCCGATTAGAACAGGAGAAACGAGTTACGGATATGTCCGCACTTTTACATATTCTGGAAGCTGCCAATGGAACGACACCGCCTAAAACCAAGGAGGCAGTTATTGTCACCAACGCAGTACGAATGAGCAAAGAGCTGAATTCTATCGATCAGATCTTTTTCGAGTCTGACCGTATGCATCCGACCGATAAGACCCGGAAAGCTTTCTGCGACTATCTGGGTTATGAGGTCTTTCGAGGAGGAGAGGAATGTTTGAAAAACTGATTTTAAACCCATATGTGAAAAATGCTCTGAAGCAATACATGGACAAAGGACAAAAAAATGCTCAGCATTTAATTCTGTCAGGCCCTCAGGGTACTGGAAAGCGGACCTGTGCAGATATCCTGGCACACTTTCTCCTGGACATCAGACTTGATAAGCCACTCCATTCCTGCGCAGATTTTTTCTGTCTGGACTGTGACCAGGCAAGCATCAAATTGTCTGATACGGAGGACCTAAGAGAATTTATTTCCTATTCCAGTACTGTGCGCCGCGTTGTTTTGATTGATAATGCGAATCAGATGACCCCAAACGTGGCCAACAGCCTGCTAAAAGAGTTGGAAGACGGGCAATGTGTATTCATTTTTATAGCACACAAGCCTTTGATCCGCACGGTATGCAGCCGATGCTTTGAAATCCGTTTTCTTCCGGTAAATGAAGATGATATGGCACAGTTTTTTATGGAACAGGGAGATCTTGTATCATTAGAGGTGGTTACAGCTTCTAATGGCTGTCCCGGACTATTCCGACAGCTAAATGCTGATGACGCTTTCATATCTATGACCGCCAGAATGATAAAAGCACTGAACCAACAAAATCATGCGGATCTTCTGTCAACCTTCGGTCTCCTGAAAGAAAAAGACGAATTTGCTTTGGAAGCATTTTCACCGGCCGCCCGTCTGGCAATCGTGAGGCTTTTGGAAGCCATCTATGCAGATCAATACCTGCATAAACTTGTTGGAAGCAAATTATTCCCGTATATGACGGAACTGCCTATTTCTGCTAAACAGGCTTACCAGATTTCTGAACAGGCACACAATATCCGGGGCAAAAAGCTACTCTACACAAAACATGATTTTCTGGAACTCCTGTTCCAGATGATGAAAGAGGGGGAATTATGACTCTTTATACCAAGATACGCCCAAAAACCTTCGATGAGGTAAAGGGGCAGGAATTTACTGTAAATAATCTGAGAATGCAGTCCATCTGCGACAAATTCTTTCAGGTAATTATTCTGGCCGGGCAGTACGGGGCCGGGAAAACAACACTTGCCAGGATCGTGGCCACGGCAGCAAACTGTAAAAACAAAGATAAGAATGGAAACCCTTGCGGTACCTGTGATGGATGCAGATCTGTATCTAGTGGATCTGTAGACTTTCTGGAAATCGACGGTGCCAGTAACACCGGAGTTGATCATGTAAGGGACCTGACAGACTGGCTACACGAGCGCCCACTCGGAAAGCGGAAAATCGTTATCATTGATGAGGTACACATGCTTTCCCGTCAGGCTTTCAACGCCCTTTTAAAAACACTGGAGGAACCACCAGCTTATGCACTGATCATTCTTTGCACAACAGAAGCAGACCGGATCCCGGCAACCATCCGGTCGCGATCTGCCTGCTATACCATCACGCAGATCCCAGAGGCCATCATCTGTGAACATCTTCTTGAAGTTGCGACAGAATTTCAAATCCGTATTCAGCCGGAAGCTGCAGAACTGATTGCTTCCTATTCTGGTGGTGCGATGCGAAATGCCTTAAAACTGCTGGAACAGCTATCAAATGGCGAAGATGAAATCACGGCTGATGTCGTTCGATCTGTTCTCGGGATGTCTGAAAAAGATGAGCTGCTCCGAATCATCCAAGCGATGCTTTCTGGAAATTACACAAAGCTGCTGGAATCTTTAAATTCCATTGCCAAAAGCGGAAAATCTCTTCTAAGCCTTACGGAAGAGCTCCTAAATGAATCCACATCCTTGCTGCTGGCCAAAACAGGGCAGCCATCATCATCTTCAGCTATCGCAGAAAACTATACACTAGAACGGCTTTGCGAGCTGTCTGCTAAAATAAACTGGCTGAATGATGAACTAAAAAATGCTGCCGGCAGCGGAATAGCAGCCTATATCCATGCGACAAAAGATCTGAACACTGGTGAATCAGGTCTTGCTGGAAAATTAAAATCATTGGAAGATCAGATGTTCAGGCTGTCTGCCGAACTAAAGTCTATAAAATCCGTCGGATTTTCGAAACCGGTCGATACGGCTCTGGAAGCAGAAACCAATATCCCGATAACTTCCAATAGCTCTGCTCAGCCCGACTTACCCGAGGAGAGTGTACCTGTTTTAATCACTCCTTCCAAAACCTCTGAAGTTGCGCAAACAGAAACTACAGATTTTGACGCACTTTTTGGTGACTGGGGCTTTGACTCCTTTGATAATACGGACGAACCCGGATTTTTTGAAAGTGCAGAGGAAACTGGCACTTCTTTCCAAGAGACAGCAACAGTTTCTGAAACTTCTGCGGCTCTTTCTGCGGGAGAACTTGCACAAAAAAGTTTGTCCGAGAGAATCAGCAATGACCCTGTCATAAAGGAAAAACTTCTTTCTGCTGAGTGGATCACGCAGGAAGAGAACCTTTTACTTAAGGTGCTGCCAGAATACAAAGAAGATATCCTGTTATTTATTGCTGCAAGTGGCATAAAAAACATTACAATCTGCTAACTACACAGGGACCATGAACCGCAATTGTTTATGGTCCTCATGAATACTTATCACACATGATTACGGAACTATACTGTAAAAAATTTTATTTAGAATAGGGGGATATATATGGATTTCATTGATGATCTGGATGTTTCTATAATCGCAAATATACTTGTAAATATGGGTATTGACATTAGTAATTTAAACGATATTACTGATGCCGATGACTACGAAGATACAATTTCTACCATTACTGCATCACTTGAAAAATTGCGAAACGAGGAAGATCCACTATATGTGCTTCTTGAACTGATTGCTGGAGACAATGAAGAATTGGTGGATTTCTATTTTAAAATGGTTGGATTTCACTAAGGAACCTAGAATATGCACAATGATTGGGAAGCCCATTAACTTCCGGCCTTCAACACCTAAAGTGCATATCATTTCTACACAGCGTTTTCAATAGTTAGTATGTATAGACTGATAAACTGCAGCCAATTATAAAAGCTGCAGTTTATCAGTTTTTCTTTTTTATACCTCTCACAGTACTTATGATACCTTACAAAAGAGTCAATCTTAAACAATTCCCCTTCTACTTTCATTTGTCTTGCAGGAAATCCACTCTTTCTGTATAATATAAGCTAGGGTTTATTTTTTAGCTTTTAGGAGCGTGAATAATGGAAAAAGATTCAGATTTATTAAATAAAAAGAAAACTGTTCAGATTTCAGTAACAGATAAAGATGGAAAAGAGCACCCCATTGATGTTGAAACCGAGATGGTACCTGTTGGTCATGAGATCAATTATCAAACCGAAAATGAGTGGTGGTCAAAGGATCCTGAAACCGGAAAAGTATATGCGCCAATTCCCGAACATTATGCCCTGCACTTTCAGGAACTTCAAGCTCGTATGAAGTCTGGCCCACCTTTGACAGAAAATGAAAATCGTGTATATGAGGCTCTCAAAGTGGTTCTTCAGGAGCTGCCGGTTTTTGCCGCTGATAACGCATACAACGCACAACCTAATGCATCTTCTCTAGAATCCATAGAACACGAAACCAAAAAAAGGACCAACCGAACAAGAAAAAAAGACTATGTCGATACTTCATTGACCAAGCACATCTCCCTGATCATTGATCAGGAGTATGAATCTGGTTTAAGTTTACGCAAAAGCGGAAGTGCATATCTAACACCTCTGGAATCAACAGATGGCCTCAATTATGATGCTAATACCGGAAAACTTTATTTTGAAGGAGTACCTGTATCAGAAGCAAAACTGGAAGAAATTAGTCGTGGTAAGGTTGTTGAAATCGGTGAATTTGATCTGCCCTTATTAAAACTATTTTACAGTATTATTCTTGCCGATATTAAAAATACTATCAACCAAAACCAGTATGCGATAAACGAAAGTTTTACTATTTACTTACCCGATTTGGCCGAACTTATGGGGAAAGGACGTAATTTAAGTGATAATGATATAATCATGCTGCGAAATAAGACAGGAGCATTCCAAACCATCTACGGGATTATTCGCGATCCAAAATATCCAAAACGAATCGGATCCGCTTTACCGCTTTTGGTTTCACTGGGTTATGATGACACCACGAACACAATACGTTTTTCCTCTCCCTACATGCTTCGCTTAATTCAGACACTGTATAATGTAAAGGTACGACAGTCAAAACTCAACTTAAATAAGATTACTGAACCTGCAAAGTTCTTAATATCAGAACATACCGATATCATTTATACATCAATTGCTAAAGAAAGAAATAAACGCGCCGTAGAGATTGTTTTCGCCATTGTGACAATGATTGAGCAATCTACAGACGAAAATGTATGTATCACCGTTCGGGATATTTTTGATCGCTCTCCTCAATTAGTAGAAGCGCTTAACAATACAATCCGTACAGCGAATAAAAATACTCTATTAAAGCGTGCTTTTTCGAAAGCTTATGAGTTGTTGGAAAAAAAGACTACATTGAAAGAGCATTATCCTTATATGGTTTTCTCTGAAGAACTTTTGGGAATTCCAACTGTAAGTACTTTAAACGAAATGAAGCTGCACTTCATCAAAAAAAAGTAACTCGAACCGAGGACATACTGTTCTCGGTTTTCTATCATGTGGTGGCTACATAACTTCAAACCAAATATCTTTAGTAATTTTTAGAAAATGCATTAACCGATCAACTGCAGTTCAAATACAGATACATTTTTGCATAGTATAGTAATTAAACAGCTGCAGCTCAGATACAGCCACTTTTCGGAGAACTGCGCTATCTGAACAGCTTCGACTCAGATACACTACTTTTCGGTAAACTGCGCTAGCCGGTCAATTCCAGCCCAAATGCAGCTATTTTTCGGTAAACTGCGCTATCCAAGCGGCTCTACCTCAGATGCACTACTTTTCGGAGAACTGCGCTATCTGAACGACTCCGACTCAGATGCTCCACTTTTCGGTAAACTGCGCTAGCCGGCCAGTTCCAGCCCAAATGCAGCTATTTTTCGGTAAACTGCGCTATCCAAGCGGCTCCAGCTCAGATGTACTACTTTTCGGTAAACTGCGCTATCTGAACGGCTCTACCTCAGCTGCGTTACTTTTCGGTAAACTGCGCTATCTGAACGGCTCCGCCCCAGATAACCAACTTTTCGGAGAACTGCGCTATCTGGTCAGTTCCAGCCCAAATGCAGCTATTTTTCGGTAAACTGCACTAGCTAAACAGTTCCAGCTTAGATGCTCCACTTTTCGGAGAACTGCGCTAATCGGCCCGTTTCAGCGCAAATACAACTATTTTTCAATAAACTGCAGTAGCCTTTCGGCAAAATACTATAGCTTTTCGGTAAACTGCGCTAAGCTTTTTCGGAGAACTGCAGTAGCTTTTTCGGTAAACTGCGGTAGCTTTTTCGGAGAACTGCGGTAGTTTTTTCGGAGAACTGCGCTATATTTTTCGGAGAACTGCGGTAAATTTTTCGGTAAAGTGCAGTAGCTATTTTCGGTAAAGTGCGGTAACCATTTTCGGTAAAGTGCGGTAGTTTTTCCCGAAAAAACCCTTATTTTACAATACTTCCCCCATTTTCAGTCTTATTTTCCCCATTTATTTTCTCATTAACACATCTCACAAAACAGTCCTTTTTTACCCGTTTTCCCACACTTTGGCAATATTCCAAATTTTTTTATTTCCCTTTATAATTAACATTACATTGCGGAAAGGGGGTGGATCCAGAGTGAAACGTTTTGCGAATGTAAGCATTCCATCCATAAAGAAAATCATTCATACTTCATTCGAGAAGCAGCTATTAAAAAGCTGCTCTGTTCGGCTGTTCATTCTGATCCATTTCTATGCCAACGCAAATACCGGCATCACTTCACCACTCGATTTGGAAGATCTGGCACAAGCACTTGATTGTAACATCAAAACCGTTCGCAGCAATATTCTCCGGTTGGAGTCCTGCGGCTTTTTTGATGTATCTATGGATCCGGTCACAGAAGAGTATACCTTTACAATCCATGACTACACCAAAATGTATAATCCTATCGGTCTTGGCGGTGGTTATATCCAGTGTACATATGATTTGCTTGAGCAGCTCCTGCAGATCAAATCCATTAATGAGCTACGAGTGATCCTTATGCTTCTTTGTGAAGCGATCACCACTGAACTTCAGAGTTCTGCAAAGCTGGCCGTGGCCAAACTCACATTTAAAGAATTACTTGCCGGTTTACCAAAATATGTAAAACCAGGTGTGGTAAAGCAGATTTTGGATCATGCCAACTCCTTCAAAACTATTTTTAAGGAAGAGTACACCAGGAAAAAACGCTATATTGCTGCAAAGCTCAATGATTGTTTTAATGGAGCGACTACCAAAAACCAGGTCCGTCAGGAAGCCTACTCCGAAATTGTTTCTTTTACCACTGAAATGGATGATGTGATCCGCACCTTTAACACTTACCTGTTTGAGGACAAGTTAAGAGAGAGAATGCAGTATGAGGAGATTCTGAAAACAGAATATGGCATTGCCTTCGATCAGACACCTACCCTGGATGCTGAGCATTTACTTCCTATCTATGATTTTGAAGAAACTCAGTATCATGATCTTACCATCATGGCACAGGACTATGAAATTGGTACGGTTCTTGATGCACTGCACCTTTTCTATAACCGTTATATCCTCACAAAACTCTATGATGCAAAGAAAGGGCCTGGCTCGCTCGTTCGATCCATCATAAGGGAATTAATCCAAAATCCACAAATTGCATAAGTTTCGCTTCACCGGCATCCGCTAGGATGCCTATTTCTCGTTCCATTCTGTATTTTCATACCCGTTTTCTGGGTAATTTTTTTCCTATTTATTGCTTTTCAATGTGTATTTTTTTCAGCAATATCTAAATTTCCAGGTCGGTTATCCACAATTTCTTTTATTTGATCCAGAAAAAAATCACCCTTTTTATAAAAAAACCATTCTTTTCATCAGAAAATCATCTTTCTCAAAATAAAAACTGCATTTGCTTCTAAAAATCGGCTGATCCAAAAAATAATGCCTGAAATAGCTCCTTTGACAGCAGAAAATTACTCATGTTTTTACATGTCTTTTATGTCTTTGAATTTTTTTATGTTTTTTAGCTCTTTTAAATAAAACGCGTTCCGCGACTAGCCCCTTACGGAGAGAGTGATTGTGAAGAGGAAATAAATCATCCAAAAGAACCTTATTTCAACTCTATCAGAAAATAATACCTATTGTTTGCAAATATTGCCTGAAATATCTATCGGGAATCCCTATATATACGCCAAAGAGATCCATGTCTTCTATGTCTTTTATATTTTTTATATTTATAGAATGTCAGCTGCACAAGCATATCTGTTTGATTATTTGCTTTTTAGTATAACAATCCTTGCTTTGGAAAGAATTCAATGGTAAAATAATTACAAATTCTTTCATTTCAATTATATTTGCTTCTGGCAAAGTGAGAGTCAGTTAAGACCAAGTAATGGAGGAATTCTGCAAATAAACAGAATATATACACATTGGAGGAACTTCCTGTCGGAGGTTCCTTTTTTCGTGCCAGAAAGGAGGACGATGTCGATGAAACTTATGAAAGTGGATTTTATCCGGTTTTGCCGCGATGGAATCTTTATTTAGTTGTTTCAATCAATATGCAATGACCTGTGAAAAAATGATTTATTTTTAAGAAAACCAGGAAAATGAAAACAGGAAAGAGAGGATAACTATGAAAGAATTTAAAACACTGGGGTATGACTGGGAATGTGGCCATGAGGATTTGATCATCAGAGTATTATCCTATGCTGACAGAAAACGGCTTTATATTGGATTATACAAAGAAGAAAACGGAGAATGGGAGGACTTTGGTAATCTGACTGTAAATCTGCCTCATGAAGATGTAAAAAAGAATGAAGCATTCATTGATCACAATTTTTTCGAGTCCAAATTGCAGTTCATTAAAAAGTATCAGCTGGGAGAAATTTTACCTGAAACAGCCGTATCAGGATACTGCACTTTTTCGAAGGTAGCATTTGATCTTGACCGGCTGGAAGAATTTGATCCGGACGGAGTATGCGCGTACCGGGAACTCCACGGGGAAAAGAGCTCATCAGAGGATGAAGAAGAGGATCTGGATGATTACACGTTAATTAAAAAGATGCATGATTTAACGGAACGTTATCTGACACTGGATGATGGTCTGTCATCTGCAGAAAAAGCAGCTTTCCTTAAGGTGGAGATAGCAGAAGTAGCGTATGCTTTCTATATAAATAACGTTTTCTCCTGAGAGGAAGAAGAAGTATTCCGTGCTATTTCCAGATTAAATACGGATCTTACGGATATAGCGGCTGGCTGAAAATAGTCAGCCGCATTTTGGAAAGCTTCTATCAGAGTCTAAAAATCAAAGCGCAGCACTGAGAGTTTGGTGTGGCCTTAGATCTGTTGACAGGCATTGATGGCAATGTTATACTCCCATTAATAATAGCTTTTCATGTAAGTTATTTTTACAGAGTGTGGGTTTGTGACTGCATCTGTATTGAAATGGGATTCTTAGATTAAGTCAATGTGAATGTTACATTGGCTATTTTTTTTCAAAAATAGAGGAGGAAGGTGTGCGATGAAAGGCACAGTGAATGGAAAATCTTTGGATCAGGTGCTGAGTGAATTGAAGGCACCGTTTCCAGAAGAGGAACTTAAGAAGAATGAAAAAAATGAAACGTATATTCCGGTTGAAAGCCTGGAGAGCCGTTTGAACAGTGTCATCGGGGTTTTAAACTATGATACTTTGGTTACGTATGAAGGTATCCAGGAAGTTCTCGGGCGCTTTGTGGTAGTGGCCAAGACGATTCTGATTATCTATGATGATGAACGGAATGCCTTGATCCGAAAGTCTGCGCTTGGAGGCAGTAATATCATTGTTGTCAAAGATACTGGAAAGCCGTCCAGTTTAAAAACGGATATCGCAGCTGCACAATCGGAAAGTTTCAAAAATGTATGTAAGTTGCTTCAGATTGGTATCAGCCAGATCAGGAGCGGCAAGCAGCGCAGAGGACAGAATGGCACTAAGCAGCGCAGGGAAGAAAAGAATTTATATAAAATTCGTTTTACGTCTTCCCTTTCTGCGGGTAACAAATGCTATAAGGCAGATTGTGTGGATATAGCGACAGAAGAAAAGTTCCTGTTCGTAATTTTTAGTGGTCAGTACTCAAAGATTGAGAAATATGTAGAGTTTTCAAAATTTGTGCGTACCTACCGGGAAGGAAAAGAACTGGCCTTTTATGGACGTAAAGATGAATTTCATGGCCAGCGACGAATTGTTTTTGAGGAACCATCTGTAAAAGAATAAAAAATAATGAAATGGAGGATAGAGCATGAATCGAGTTATATTGATGGGTCGATTGACCAGGGATCCGGAAGTCAGGTACACTCAGGGTGAGCGCTCCATGGCCGTTGCCAGATATACACTGGCAGTTGACCGGAGAGGAGCAAGAAAGAGCCAGGACGGAAATGAGCAGACTGCCGATTTTATTAATATCGTGGCATTTGACAGAGCAGGTGAGTTTGCAGAGAAGTATTTTCGTCAGGGGATGCGTGTACTGGTGTCCGGACGCATCCAGACTGGCAGTTACACCAACAAAGAAGGTCAGCGTGTTTATACCACAGATATCATCGCAGATGATCAGGAATTTGCTGATAGTAAAAATGCGTCCGCTGGAGGAAAACAGGCACCAGAAATGGGAAAGCCGATCGGTGATGGCTTTATGTCAATACCGGATGGCGTAGAAGATGAGAGTTTGCCATTTAACTAAATATGTGCATGCTAGAGGAGGTTCTGATTTTTCAGAGCCTTCTTTATTTTATGAAAGGGAAATGAAAATGAAGCAGTATATACCGGATATTACAGAGCGCTTTCCTGAAGGGTATGGCGGTGTTGATATGACACCGGCCTATTTTGGAGAGCCGGTTGACTGGAGTAGAGCTTATCAAAGAGAAAAGGAAGATTATGAAGATCGAGATATTGATGCTGAAAGAGAATAATGAACGCGGGGTAAGAATGATGTTTCTTTCACTGGAGCAGCTTCAGAAATTGAAGCTTAATCCTACTCGCGCGGATTATGAAATTGCTTATGAGACGGAAGTGAAAGAGCAGGAGGGAACGGCATTGAATGTATCAGAAATTATGGAGGGTCTGTATGAGAGATTAAATCGCCCAGATCGTCCCAATAGAAAAACAATGCGTTCCATGTCGGTAGGAGATATTATTCAGATCGATGGCAAAGAATTATTCTTTTGCGATTCTGTGGGATTTAAGAAAATTTCTTTTGCTGGTACGGGGGAACTCGTTTTGAAGGCCGGGAAAGAGAACTCAGAGAAAGGAAAATAATCAGATCCTGGTAGACCAGGTTGCGATGAGAGTGTTGTACTTCGCATAAAGCACCTGAAAACAGCGTGAGGATCAGGAATGATTAGTAGCATGGGAGGCTACAGGTGCTGCCATATCCAGTTCTGGAATATGGTGATTATGGAAAAAGAAAAACGATATGTTGCCTCCATCTCAGGAGGAAAGGACTCCATGGCAATGGTTTTAGGGCTTATGGAAAAGGGCTGGCCGTTAACGCACTGCGTCTATTTTGATACCGGTATGGAGTTTTCATGCATTCGGAAAAATATAGAGAAAGTCCGACTGGAATTGGAGCAGTATGGGTGCGAACTTGTTATTCTACAGCCGGAAAGGCATTTCCTGGAAGAAATGCTCCTTCGACGGATCAAGTGCCGGGATGGATCATCGCATTATGGAAGTTATTGGTGCGGTGGGCCATGCCGCTGGATGACACGCCTTAAGATCAATGCCTGCGAAAAATATGTAAAATCACTCGGAGCAACTGCGGTGGAATACATAGGGATCGCAGCAGATGAATCTGGCCGAGTAAAGGAAAAGTGCTATCCATTGGTCGAATGGGGCTGGACTGAATATCAGTGCCTTCAGTATTGTTATGCGAAGGGATATAACTGGCTGGAGGGAGGCATAGAGCTGTATTCCATTCTTGACAGGGTAAGCTGCTGGTGCTGCCGGAACAAAAATTTGCGGGAGTTGAATGCAATCTATCATAACCTGCCGCAGTATTGGGACAAGCTTAGAGCTCTTCAGAGTTATATCGAAGAGCCATATAAGCCGCCGTATACGATTTTCGATTTAGAGGAGCGGTTCGCAAAAAAGGGAAGACAGCGGGGACTCTGGGAAGTATAAGGATCTTGCGGAGCAGAGTCTTGGTATAGCAGAATGCTAAATGTGTGAAATAATACCTATGAGCGGTTGATCGAAAAGGTCAGCCGCTTTTTTTGCCTGAAAATCCCATATTGACATCTGGGAATGAAATGCTTAAAATGAAAATAGAACAAATGTTCGATTTAAAGGAGCGGATATGAAAAAAGTTATTTTTCATGTAGATGTGAATTCCGCCTTTTTATCCTGGGAGGCGTGTTACAGGATCCATCATCTGGGGGGAAAGCAGGATTTGCGACAGCTGGTGAGTGCCGTGGGAGGAGATCAGGAGAAAAGACATGGGATCATTTTGGCAAAATCTATTCCGGCAAAGAAATATCATATTCAGACCGGGGAAACGGTTGTTTCTGCAAAGGAAAAATGTCCGGACCTGGTTCTGGTGCCGCCCAATTATGATCTCTATAACCGATCTTCAAAAGCTCTGATAAAACTGTTAAGTGAGTATACGGACAAGATCGAGCAATATAGTATAGATGAGGCTTTTTTGGATATGACCGGCTGCTGCCAGGATCCGATAACGACTGCGTATGAAATAAAAAATCGTGTGCATGCAGAATTAGGGTTCACTGTAAATATTGGTGTTTCCGAAAATAAGCTTCTGGCAAAAATGGCTTCAGATTTTACGAAGCCGGATCACGTTCATACGCTCTGGAAATCAGAAATGTCAGAAAAAATGTGGCATCTTCCGGTGGGTGATCTGTTTTATGTGGGCCATGCCTCTTTATACAAGTTGAAAAAATTGGGATTTCATACGATTGGAGAACTGGCAGCTATGGATCCTGCAATTTTGCGCGCGCATATGAAGTCACAGGGAATACTTATTTGGCAATATGCAAATGGTATAGATGAATCTGCAGTGATCAGCTCACCTCCGCCGGCCAAAGGCTATGGAAATTCTCTCACCACGCCTTATGATGTTATGGATTGTGAAACTGCCAGGCAGTATCTTTTATCGTTATCGGAAACCATTTCAGCCAGGTTAAGGGCAGATGGAGTAAAGATTAGCGTTGTTTCTATCAGTCTAAAAGACTGGGATCTGCGTTTTTACGGACATCAAATTACACTATCTGTTCCAACGGATCTGACCCTGGAAATTTATGCTGCAGCCTGTCGGTGTTTATCTGAATTGTGGAATGGGATTCCGCTGCGGCATCTCGGGATCCATACCAGCCGTGTATCATCAGATCCCTTTCGCCAGATGCAATTTTTTGAAACGATCGACTATGAAAAATACCGGAAGATGGAGAAAACTGTGGATCAGATACGGAAAAGGTTTGGAATGGATAGCATAAAAAGGGCATGCTTTTTGCCATCTGCAGGATCTGTAGAAATAGACCATATGGGTGGAGGCGTCAGCCGGGAAAAGCGGACGGTTGATTATTCCCAGGAGAAAATATTATAATATAAGGGGTTGATGAACGTGACCAGATTTGCGCAAGCAACAAAATATGGAATAGATGTAGATAGCGGGATCCCTAAAGGAAACATGTACCATATCGCCTGTTCGGCATGGTTTACATCAACTGGCCAGACTATGCCAAGATATTTTAAGTTTGAGGATGATGCCGGGGAGGTTCAAACAGTAAAGGACATCCTAGTGAAATATACGGAAGAAAAGAATTATTCTGGCATACCGAGCCGTGAATATGGATGCGAAGCCGTAATTGGTGGGTTGATTCGGGAATTTAAACTGATATTTTTCCTGGAGGCTTGTAAATGGGTGATGCTGGTGTGAGGAGCAGCTTATGTGTGGAAGATATTTTATAGATGATGAAATGTGGCGGGAAATCAGGAAAATCTGCAAACAGATTGATGATGCAAAATTGAAAGTGACAGTGGGAGATGTGCGTCCTACCGATATGGCCATGGTTCTGACTGGAATGAAGAATGTGCATCTGGAGGCAATGCGGTGGGGATTTACAAGTAAGTATCAAGACTGGCTGCTTATTAATGCCAGGGCCGAGAGTATTTTATCGAAGCCTGCATTTCGGAACAGCGTGCGGAATTGCCGGTGTGTAATTCCTGCAGCTGGTTTTTATGAATGGAATAAAGAAAAAGAAAAAATCTCTTTTACCATGCCGCAGTCAGATATTCTTTACATGGCTGGTGTCTGGCAGCCAACAGAAAAAGAAAGCCAGTTTACGATCATAACAACTGTTCCTAACAGCTCTGTATCATCGGTACATGACCGGATGCCACTGGTACTGACACCAGAGGAAATACAGCCATGGATCCAGGACTGGAGCACGGCAGAAAGACTTCTGACGAAGACACCTCCGCTTTTGGAGCAGAGGCAGGAATTCGAGCAGTTGTCTATATTTGATATGCAGTAAGGGGATTTCCGAGGAGGATTCTCCGCTCACGGGCCCATTATCTTTTTTGCGCTTTTACCAACAGCATCATGGGACGGCGTAGTTCATCCTTCATGCCTGGAATATCCAGCATATCTGGGGACGGCATAGCTTCTTCCACAGCCTGTAGTGTAAAGCCATTATGTAGCAATCCCATCAAAATCTGCGTTAAAGTATGGTGTTGTTTCACAACATCGTAATCTAAAAAATTTGTGTGCCGTTCTCCGGGCGGATAATAGTTATCGACCGGCCAGAACTGTGCTGTGCCATCATCGGAATAAATCCAATCCTGATTTATTCCGGCAGTGAAAACCGGATGTTTAATTACTTCAGTATCTGATAGCTCATCATAAAAAGAATAACCATCAGGCCTAAAAATATCTTGACCAATTTCTGATATATCGTTGTTGCTGGATTTATGAGTGGGTTCCATGTTTCCTTTGCGTCCGGTATATTGTTCCTATTTTCTCCAGTTACTTTCTGGGCATAGAGACGGTTTGACGCATAAGAGAGCATTTCCTTGGCTGCTTCGGCCTCATGCTCTGATACTTCAAAGGTTCTGCCATCTGCGAAAGAGAGCATTTTCCATTTGCCTGCTTTCTTTTTCGGGGAGATCCATCCGCTGATGTCTGTGAGAAGTGGAAGATAGTAAACACCGGCGGCGTCCTGTTCATCAATGATAAAATGATAAGTGACCGTGAACGATCTGTTTCTGGAAACCGGCTGCATGAGAAAATATTCCGTGCAGAAAAGCTCTCTGATCTGCTTGCGCTGTCCCCATGAATAAAAGTATGAAAGTGTCCGCATGACTGGACCAATGACGATAAGAACGACAAACACTGCGCCTGTCAGCAGCATAAAGGCTGCGTATATCATAATCGACGAGTAATCGCTGAAAGGCGATGCCGCTTCCCGAAGCATCACTCCACAAAGCGGAATCACCAACGCAGCTTCCAGTAGGGAGATACCACGAAAAATGGCATTCTGGCAAAACAGATAATAAAAGCTGACAAAGGTAACAGCATTCTGCCCACTGTGGTAGCGAAGCGGAATCCGCATAAGCAAAAGTTCAGATAAAAGGCCGACAAGCAGTACCGCTTCCTTACATGCAAGGATATAAATTCCATACATCCATATATGGAGCCAGGTTCCGTAGGAGCCATAAAGGGCCAGTAAATCTCCAACCTTCGCATTTTCCAGAACACTATTCAGGATATTTTCCCCGAAAAACAGGTGATAACCGATGCCCAATATCAATATGATCCATGCAATATAATCAGGAATGCAAGACAGCACCCAGCGTTTGCGGCTGCCGTGCTCATGCCTCCTCTGTCGTAAGAGCCCGATTCCCCATAGAATTGGATAAAGAAATACAATAAGAAGCAGCGCAAGGTTCGTTTGTGGCTGCGTTGTCGTTATGATCAGGCTCAGGCGTTTGGCCTGTGAAGCTGTGCTCTGAAGATTCGGCACATGCGCAAAAATTGATAGCACCGACACAAAGAGTACTGCAAAGACTCCTGGTATCGCCATCAGACTGAATGTTTCTGCTTTTGACTTTCGCTTCACCAGATTATATAGATCGTTAAGATACAGACCTGCATTCAGATAAAGAAGTATCATTGTGAGCCAAAAGTCCGGTAAATAATCGGCATCCGCCGTATACAATCGAAAGAAATTCCAGAGTGTCTCTATCATTTTTCAATTTTCTCCCTATTGAAAGTTATCCTGTTTATTTTTACAGAAATCATATCATATTTTGTCGTAAAAATCCCGATTTGTATTCTTTACGCATTTTGTTAAAATGTCTTTAGTCATTGTAATAATTATCTGGATCTCCGTATTTCAGAACTGCTTCTTGCTGTTCCTCATCATCTAGGTTTCTCATAAACAGCCAGTTTTCCTCGTACATATAATGGGGGTATCTAAATCGTGTTCTTGCAAACGTATTATTTACATAGAGAGCAATATGTTCATCAGACTGCTCCACCTTTTCCTCAAATTGAAAACTATAAAGCAGCCAGTTCCATGCGAGAAACAGGAAAAGAAAAGCTGCGGCCGCGAACATCGGTATCATAACAATTCTTTTCCTCCACCCACAGAAGATTTTATTTACCCGCATTGATAAGAAAAATGTCCCTGTTATCAAAGCAATCTGCCAGAATATGCAGAAAACAAGCGCGATGGTGATTGCCCTGTCAGGTATGTAATACCAGCCGCCACCCAGCCAACTTTCGCCAGTAAAAAAGAGAACAGTAAGTACACCAATCATGCCGACTGTGAGCAGCAATATATGGATGCATTTTTTCCTTACCAAGTTTAATCTGAAGACTCCGGGACGTGAGGATGACGATGCAGATGAGACCAAGGTAACTCTGTCCAATAACAACTTCACGGAAGTAGCAAAGATCGTTCTGGAAGGCGTTGGCGGTCCGGAGAATGTGGCTTCTATTGATAACTGCATTACCAGACTCCGTCTTGAGGTCAAGGATTATACCAAGGTCAATGAAAAGCTGATCAAGTCCGCCGGTGTGGCTGGCGTGATGCGTCCAAGCAAGACCTCCGTACAGGTCATCATTGGAACCCAGGTACAGTTTGTTGCAGATGAATTCAAGAAACTCTGCAAATAAGTACGACCTCCCTGGTTTCATGCTATAGACATACGAAAGGGGCTGTTGCTCCATAGATGAGTGATTATCTATGGAACCGCAGCCCCTTTTGCTGTATGAAAGCGGAAGCTGCAGCGCTATCATCTATTGATGATTTTGCGACAGCTTTTTCTTCCTTATATTAATGAAGGAGTATTTTACCGCTTATTCCAGTGTGCCAGTTACTGATTGCGGGATGGCGAATTCCACCGCGCCCATGTAAGCGGGGGCAACATCCGTTTCATCAAAGGTGATCACAAGTTCGCCTTTTTCATTGAAATAAAAGCTTTCATCGCCTCGTAATTCTTTAAAATCCCATTCTGGCATATCGCTGTTGTAAAAATAGGTGACAGAGGAATCGGCGGCCATTTGTGCCTGCATCTGTTCCTTTATATTGTCGCTGATCGCAGTGAGCATTTCTGGCTTGTTGCGGAAAAGATCAGACAAAGAAATCATTTTGCCGGTGCGTTTATCAATGGTGAAAACTTTGGTATATTCGGTTCCACTGGCCATTACCAGAGTGGTATCAATTCGCAGGCAGAGATAGTTGGGGGTATCCGTTACCACCTGATAGGAAGA
The DNA here is from genome assembly GCF_057861365.1 of Enterocloster sp. Lineage (NCBI taxonomy): Bacteria > Bacillati > Bacillota > Clostridia > Lachnospirales > Lachnospiraceae > Enterocloster > Enterocloster sp. The sequence continues at coordinate 28,134 of NZ_DBMACH010000007.1, read as the reverse complement.
AGTGAGCGAGTAATTGCCCTCTCCCTGGGATGAGCGCAGGTCGCTTTCATACTGTGCGATTAAGGCATTGGCATATTCTTCGATGCTCTGGTTGACCTCTGCCGGTGCAGACTCTATTTCTGGGACATCCACTTTAGCTTCAAAGTGATTGGTCTGGTCTTCGTAAGTCCGGAAGGTGACGATTTTGGAGATTGGGCCAAGGATAGGGACATTTTCCATGGCATTTGCAATGGTAGGGTTTATGTTTGTGAGGATTACCAGCGCGGCCATGGCTGCCACAGCAGTTGCACCGGTGTTCCGTAAAATATAAATAATATGTGATTTCTTTTTCCGTTCGCCTGATTTTGTGGAATGTGACTGGACAGCGGTTGCTGCCTTGCCCTGTGCAATTCCAGCTAAAATACGTTCTTTGGCATGTGGAGAAACGGGGATCTGTTCATATTCCTGCTTTAATTCATCAATAGTGTGATTGCTTTCTTTCATAGTAAGAACTCCTTTCCGAATTAGTTGGTGTCAGGTGCTTCCAGGTTGATACGCAGCTTTTTTAAAGAACGGTAAAGCCTGGTTTTTACAGTACTCAGATTTTCATTTACAGCCAGTGCAATATCTTCCAGTTTCATATCTTCGCAATACCGTAGGACGACGATGGTACGGTTTTGAGGTTCCAGGCTCTCTAGGGCATTTTTTAAATCTGTTTCCTGGTAAACATCTTCCGATGCCTGTTCTGGAAGCTCTCCAGGCAGATCTTCTTTTTTTCTGCTTCTTAAAAGATCCATGGTGGTATTTACTACAATCCTGCAGATCCAGGAATAAAGTTTGGAGGGATCTTTTAAGGAGTTGCACTGGCATATCGCTTTGCAGGCGCTTTCCTGAACAATATCCAGGGCATCATCTTCATTGTAAACATAGCTGTAAGCTAACCGGTATAGCCGGTCATATTTTTCAATCAGGACCTGTTCGGTCTGTACGGTAATTGAATCCAGCGCGCTAGAATGGATCATTACATATTTTCCTTTCTTTTTGTTTTCATATATTAGACGGATAAAGAGAAGAAAAAGTTGCAAGGAAATTATAACTTAATCTATATTTTTCGCGCAATGGCTTCGTATATGTATGGGATATGCCAGGAATGGTATCCTGCAGTGAGAAATGTTCCTTGTTAATTAGCCCGGGCAATGTTATAATCAAAACAAGATTATTTCTTTCGATGATAGTGGCCTCTGGCCATGGATGAGATCTTTCATGGATCATTGAAAAGGGGTAGTCTATTTTTTTAGTCAATGCATGAGTGTGCATTGGCTTTTTTTATTTTATAGACGAACCAGGAAAGGAGAGAAACTATGTCCGAGGTTACACGGATGTATGAACTGCTCTATGAAGAGCGATGGGATGAAAAAAAGCAAAAGGAACGACGGAATGAAGCGGCATTTTTTTCACCGGAGAGTCCGATCACCAGAGAAATTCCAATCGAAGAATTGTTTGATGTTCTTGATGCCGGAGTATGGGCATATCAGACGCGGTACAATTCGGAGGCACTGGTGCATAGCTTTTTTGAACAGATCAAGCGCTGTTCTGTAGTGAAACGACGGAGAATGCTGTAAGAGGAGGGAGAAAGTGAGCAATATTGTAAAATGGGCAGCAGTCAGTGATGAGGAAACTTTCGCAAAAGTTCGAGTGGAATTTTCCTTCGGTGACGGAAGTGCTGTTCAAAAAACAGTTACGATGGCCGATTTCATCAGAGCCATGAGCACGATTGAAGCAGAGCAGGAGAGATGCCTTGAAATTGGACAGATACCAAATGGATTTTATGACGGGGTACTGATCCAGAATAAGGAACAGAGTTTTGATGTGATCATCACGGTTTCGGCACATCTGGGGGTTATTTATCTGTTTGGAGTGCCAAAGCAGGTTGTGTTTCCGGATCTGGCATTTCTGTTTAAGGTAAGAGAGGGGATGGTATCCGCCTCTTTTTGTTTTGCCTTAAAGCGGGATGAATCCGGGATGATCGGGCCGGCCAGCAGGTTATGTTATTACCCATTTGGAAATGTATATGATAATGGGAAAATATGTTGGGGAAATACGGTATTTCCGAAAATGACTTCGATCAAAGATGCGGAGAAGCTGATCCAGGCATTTTTTGATGCAGAAACCAATAATGATCTGTACCAGAACCGGATCGCGGAGCATCCGGAATTTAAAGAACAGTCCGGTCTTTTGGAAACACTTAAGGAAATGGAAGTGTTCCCGCAGAAATGGCTGAAGGAAAATGGAAATCAATTAAGCAATTTATGTGTTGCGATAAGAGGAGGAAAATAGGTTATGCAGATGAGTTTTTTTGATTTTGAGGAATTTAATGAGCTGAAGGCTGAGGCAAAGAAGAAAGAGGCACCGAGAAAGAAGAAGGAAGAAAAGCAGAAGAAAAAATCTGCGCCGAAAACGGTTTACAAGCTGCCCCTTACGTTAAAGAGTATTGCTGGTGATCTGGTGATGACGGAGGGAACGGGAAGAGAGGAAGAAGTGAAGCAGTTTCTGGCAGAGCAGGGCCCATTCTTTGCAATCTGTGATGTTTCAAAGAAAGAGGATGCATATTTGTGCCGCCCAAAGAACCATGAAGGAGTGGAAAAAGGAACCATCACGGTTGACGGAATGCAGGTGTTCTTTGGGGCAGAAGCAGTGGATGTTACGGCATTAACAGGTGAGGTGGATCTTACAAATCTGTTTGAGTATGTGTTAAAGAGCAAGGGGCTTAGCGGATTAAAGCTTACTTTGTTTAAAAACGAAAACAATGTTGTGCTCCTTCCGGCAGAATCTTCTGCAATCACCGTACCATTTGAAGATACAGAAGAGATCAGGGTGCTGAAGGCAGGAGAAGAGCTTACCATTGGAATCAGCGAAGAAGCAGAGACACTTGAAGAACAGCTCAAGGAACTTGAGGGTTATGGATCCTTATATGATCTGTACCCGTGTGGCGAAAAATACTATCTTGGCCCGAAGTATGCTGGTGTATCCAGTGCCAGTACGGTTAAAGTGACCAAGTATGCCATTGACGGAGTTAAGTTATCCCTGATGTTTACCTCATATGACTTATCTTCAGAGGATTTTGGCGGTAAAAAGTCCGTCACGGAAGAGGATCTGCTGAATTTCCTGGATGCAAAAGGACATCTGGAATACCGGCTGGCAGGTGCAGTATTTACCTGGCTCGGAAAAGATAAGAACATTCTGTATGTGGGAACAAAGGGCAGCAAAAAAGGTGCGGATGATAAGGAAACATTGGATAAAATGCAGCTTTCTATCGGAAGACAGCGGGTGATGCATCAGGGAGAAATCTATGATATTCTGAACCATCCATGCTTTTACTGCGGAAGCTCATTGGAAAGTGACCAGAAACTCTTTATTTGGAAACTTGAAAAAGTGGATATTTCTTATTGGTTAGCTATATCACGGTTTTTTTGCGAAAACTGTGACAGCGAAGTAGCTGTGCATCTTTTTTATGACCCCAAAAGAAAGAGCTTTAAGTGGTTTGTGCCCTTTCAGCAGGTATATCATGCATCCGTTGAAGCAGAACGGGAGCCTTATTTAGAGTGTTATGAAGTTTCAGGATTGGTAAAGGTTGGAGAATTTCATTCCCATGGCAGGATCCCGGCCTTTTTCTCTGCCACAGATGATGAGGATGAAACATTTCCTGGACTTTACGGCGTGGTATCCTGCGGCGATGACAGGAAAGTTTATCGTGCCGTACTAGGGGCAGATAAACAGATTTTTCTCACAGAAGAACAGATGAAAACCGTTGTGTATGATTCCGATGAGGATCGGCTGTCCTGGGTTTTGGGCTGGTTTCATCAGGTCTACAACAAGAGCATCGGAAATGGAAGCCACTATATTGTGCTGGTGGGGCAGGAAAAGACAAAGGCCATTTATGTTCCATCGTATGAAATGGCACGATTTTTTGAAGGTATTTTCCATGTATATTCCATTGGCCGCGGCCTGCGAAAAGATTACTGTCCGCAGGATCATCATTTTCTGATCTCAGCAGAGGAGCTTACCTGGAGAAAAGGAGATCCTTTGCTGTGTGGATGTGGTTATGCTGATCAGTTGGTCGCATTATTATAATCGGAGAGGTATGTTTATGATAGAAAAATTGGAGGAGTATGGCCGGTTTCTGTTTGGCTGGGCATTCCGGGCGATGCAGAGCGAAATGACAATGCAGGAATCCCTGAATGCAAAGTCAGAGAGAGCCTATCTTACAGGAACAGAAATCGCACTGTTAGAGGATAGCAGTCTTTTTATCATTGGGATTGGTATTCTGGTGCTTATGGAAGCATTTTTTGTTGTGGTAGTTATATCCTTATTGCTGCATGGTGTGATGGAGCTGATTATACGGTGCCTGGTCGAGGGGTATAGCTTTCTTACAAGGGAAAAGAGATCCCGGCAGCGTGCAGCGGCCAGGAGGATCCAGAAGCGCCAGGAAGCGCTTCTTTTACAATACGTTCTGGAGTCTGAAGAAAGGACAAAAGAGATGCCGGATGTGTTAAAACTGCCAGAATTTATGGTAAACAGGGAAAGGAGAAACAAACATGCGTATTAATCTGCATGTAATTGTGATAGGAGCTGGCTTGACCGGCTCCTTCTTTTTAAAGGAAATGATTGCGTATCTTCATATGAAACAGGAAAATTTGATCCGGACGGATATTACGGTTTTTGATCCTGGTTCAATCGGTAAAGAGGACCTTGGCGCGGTATATATCCGGGAAGATCTTGGCCAGAACAGGGCACTTTTATTATCAGAACTTTTGAAAGAACAGTATGACTATGAGGTGACGGCTGTTCCGGGAGATTTTTCTGTAGGCAGTCCGGTATTACAGATTTCCAAACGGGATTATGTTTTTATGGTTGATTGCAGCGATGGGAGCATTCCTGGAGACTACCGAACGGAATGGAAAAAACTGTCTGCGAAAAGAAAGCTGTATCTGAAATTTGCAGATGCAAAGCTGTATTTGGATGACGGAAGCGGAACGGAACCATTTTTTTCAAATACGGAAGAGAAAAGCGAAGATTTTGTCTGGAAGCATTTGGAAAGAATGTTTTTGGTGAACCTTGCCATGTCAAAGATTGTGGCCGTTTATGAAGAAGGACAGATTGAATGTGGGACATTTTGTGTGAATGAAAAAATGGCCCAAATAAGACCACAGCATCATAACGACCAGAAGTTGGATCTTCCCATGGGCCGGAAACCAACCGAAGTTTTTCATTATCAACTGGTTGTGGTAGGCACTGGTGGGACCGGTTCCTATTATCTGAAGGAATTAGGTGCAATCCTTTCATCCTTAACGAAGGAGGAACGCAACTCCTATGCATTATCCATAATCGATGGAGACCGGGTGGAGCAGAAGAACCTTGACCGGCAGAACTTCCTGAAAGAGGATGTTGGCCAGCATAAGGCAATGGTACTGGCACAAGCTCTTAGAGACCATTATGGGATCGAAGTAAGAGCATATCCAATGTACATTGACTCCGCTGAGCAGTTAAAAGTGGTCTTTAAGCAGATGACGGGAACTTATTATAGACGCACGGTCCCGATTCTGATTGGGTCAGTGGATAATCACCGGGCCAGACAGGAAATGGAAAAATGGTTCCGTCAGACGCCTACTGGTATCTGGATCGATGCGGCAAATGAATTTCACACTGGCGAGGTTGTAGCTGCAGTCAAAAAGAATGGAAAGATGTTGTCACCTTCCAGGCCGTACTATTTTCCGGAAATCATGCGAAGCCGGGAAAAGCGGGCAAGTGAATTAAGCTGTGGGGTGATCAACCAGTCTTCACCGCAGCATCGGTTTACCAATATGGCTGCGGCAATGCTGGCTTTATCAGCTACTCTCGGAATTTTAAGAAACGGGTTCCTTCCATATAAAATAGTTTATTTTGATGTGTTTAAGGGAAATGCTATTCCGGTAAATGCGGGAGCGGAAAGGGGAATATTTTTTGAAGATAGTGAATGAGGAGCGTTATCAGCAGCTCTTCGATCATCCGGAAGAACTGCGTAAGATCATTACCTATGCAAAGCGTCTGATGCAGTATGAAAAATGTTTTGATTATTCTTTTCGGGATAACTGCATGAAGATGGAACTTTTACAGGTAGCGGTACAACGCATCCTGCAGGAATATGGGATTGAAGTGGGGGAAGTTTATGATTTATCGATTGAATGGATTGAGTCAGACGATGAAGATGACTTCATCAGTGAAAATGAAGAAGTACTCTTTTGTGTAGAAACTCCATATCCTGGGATTATTGGGTTTACCGATGTGGTTTCTGCCTATGAGGATGATACAGAAACTCTGGAACTTTTTCCAGAAGAAGTAAAGGCAGAACTGAAAGAATACCTGGGGGAATGTGGAACTACGGTACTTACTTTGGACGTTGTGGAGCAGGTAATACGCTGGTATGAAGAATGCAGGGACTGGAGACTTTGTGAAATCGCATTTGAAGCATATGAGTTGTTTTGCCAGTCTTTAAGTGTTTCTTATTCGTCCGGGACAGATTTTATTCAAATTGGTGAGCATTATTACTGGCTGTACAATCCAGAAGAGAACTCAGACTGGGGAGATATGTTTCCGGTATCTCCGGTATGTGACTTATGTGGGATTGTTCTTTATGTGTTAGGAAAGGCAGGAGGAGTATGCTAAATCTGAGCGATTATAAGGAACACTTTTGTGAATACATATTGTTCCGGTACGCATGGGCGAATGAATTTGTGAAAGAACCGTTTCCAGAAAATTTATACGAATATTATGATAGTTTCGCAAAAGCTTACCGGTATCTGATCGAAAAAATAGGATATCCGGTGCTTTACTGCGGAGTGACAACATCTGCAGAGCAGATCCTGGAACCTATTCTTGCAAAATGCAGAATGAAATATGAACAGTACCATAATTTACTGAAGCTTTATGATCAGGATGAGCCGTATCTTATGCTGGTGCTGCAAGATAACCAGCAGACCGATCAAAGAGGCTTAAACGTATTTGGCAATGCGTTTAATGGAGGCGGTCTTTACATTTCCTATGGTACATATAAAGATAATGTGCCGGCCTGGAAAACATGTCTGCTTGCTGCGAAATTGGAAATGTGTTATCGGCTAAAGGAGGAGCGCGCGTGGAAGTATTAAAACAGGTGATCCGGCTCATGAAAAGGATAGAAGGTGCTTTCTGTCCGTGGAGTTATCTGGATCAGATGGACTATTTTCAACAGGGTGGTTGCAACGAAGAAGAGGCATATGCGTATGCAAATTCCAACATGGGCAGATCTGCCAGGTATTATCCACATTATCAGATGTGGGTCAGCCATTTAGTAAACCGGCTGATCAAAGCAGGTATTATAACCTGTGAGTATGAGACGGCAGAACTAAGAATGGAGGATGTACCGGTTGAAAATCTTTTATGTATTGTCAGTGATGAATGCTCTGAGGGATTGGAAGTGGCAGATGGCCAGAGGAAAAGAACGCTAGATGCCATTATGAAGGCATTAGGGTTTGAATTATTGGAATTTGCTGAATTGGAGGATTTGGATCATATATTGTCCAGGGATCAGAAGGCGGCATTTTACAGAGCATTTGATGAATTCCGATGCGATTTTTATGGAGAAGAGCGAGAGTTTGTCATTGTACTCATAAAGGGAGAAAATGCACCGCTTCTTTCTGAAACGGATATTTTCGTGGAACTGGATTATTTTGTGATTTCATTTGAAGGTTTTTTCATTATGATATATCCTTCAGAAACTGGATTTTGCGATGGATATGTGGAAATCACGTATGGGATTGGCTTCTTGTCATGGAATCTTATCCCATTATTACAGATGCTGTATGGAAAGTTAAATGGAAATGTCGAAGAATTTTTCAATCGTTCTGTCATGGAACAGGAAGCGCAGCCATTATAGTGTAACCAATGAGGACATGGCTTCGCTTCATTGAGTACGAATTACTGAGAAAGTGAGTGGAGAAAATGGTGAAAATTGTATATGGAACGGAACCGTACTGCATTGACCATGAAGTACGGAAATTAGCGGAAAATACGACATATTATGTGCAGGTATTTGATGCCATAGATGGAGTGAAAGAATTTCTGCAAAGCATTTCATTCTTTGGGATACCCTGCGCTATTTATAAGGTGGAGGATGTGAAAAAAGAGAGGAAGGAACTCTTGCATCTTATGGAAGAGTGTCCGGAAAGTTCCTGCTTGATCATTCGGACGGAAAAGCTTGACAACAGCAAGGACTGGAATGCATGGAAAAGTAAGCATGGCATATGTTGTGATAAGCTGAATGGAAAGTCTTATCAATGTTGGATCCAAAAAGCTTTTCAGTCCTTAGATTGTCCAATAGCGGAGCCGATGCTGCGATATTTTATCGACAGGAGCGCTTATGCATACCAGGAACGCAGGGACGGGAAAGATGAGACAATAGATCTTTACCAGATAGCTATTTTCATTAAACAGATTGCATTTGCGTCCATGGATGCTGGAGTGAGCAAAGAGACGATTGACCAGGTTGTTCCTGCAGCAGTGGGGAAAAGCTGGGAATTGGCATCAAAGCTTTTACTGGATCCTATGGAAGGTATGAAGCTCGCGGTGGAGTTATTCGATCATGGGAATAATAGCCTTAAGCTTTACGGGATGCTTCTTCGGAATTACCGGGTTGCGAAAAAAGCGTTATTGTTGTCAGATATGAAGGAAAATGAAATTTTAAAGCTTTTAGGCCTTACGGAAAAGCAGATGCGGGGAATACGGGCCTATCGGAAGTTACCGGAAGAGCGTTTGGATACGGTAATGTCGATATTGATAGAGGCAATGAACAGAACGAAAATTTCTTTTGGAAACGAGAGAAATCTGTTTATCCAGACTATGGCAAAATTGATTATATTATAATAGGAAGAAACCCAGACAGAGATCAGTGATGATCGTGCCTGGGTTTTTTATTGTCATGTTTCCAGGAGTCGGATTGCCCGTACATCCCCAATAGATATACCTCCATTTGAAAAATGCTGTGCATTGCTATTGATAATATGAATTAAAATTATATATTGATAATAAAATCATTAGAATTACAATATATTAAATGTAAATTGATAATTTTATAACCAACGCCATCTTCAAATTCATACTAAAATAATTGAAACGGGAGGTGGGAGAATGGCCAATGCGCAGCAAGAGGATTTTGTTCGTAGACGGATTACGGAATTGAGACTAAGCAAAAACATTTCCGAACACAAAATGAGTCTGGATTTGGATAAAAGTGGATCATATATACGTGGCATAACCAGCGGAGCGGCCTTACCGTCTCTGAAAGAACTGTTTAAAATAATTGCCTATTTAGATATGACGCCGGCAGAGTTTTTCGCACCACTGGATGATGAAGATACCACATACAGAAAAGTGTGTGAAAAATTACGGACTATGAATGAATCGGATATTGAAAAGATTAATACTTTTATAGGGTGGATTGAAAAGTAGAGATTGCTTGAAACTTAAGAGGAATGCTTTAGAGGCATCCTCTTTTTTCTTTTGCTAATTAGGAATCAGTAGTATAATGAAAGAAAACGTATTCGGGGGCGCTGCAGATTTTCATCAGAAGTCGAAACGTTCTGATTATAGCAGGGGAAATCCGTAATTTAGGAAAACGGGAGGAAAGAGGAATGGGTAAGGTTTTGATCGTGATCGACATGCAGAATGATTTTGTGACGGGAACTCTTGGCAATAAGGAAGCGCAGGCAATTGTTCTAAATGTGCAGGCAAAAGTAAAAGAGTATGCGGACCGCGGGGATCGGATAATTTTTACCAGGGATACCCATGGGGAGAATTATCTGGACACGCCGGAGGGGAAAAAGTTACCAGTGAAGCACTGCATCAATGGAACGGAAGGCTGGCAGATTGTGCCTGGGCTGGAAGTGGAAAACTGCGAATATATAGACAAGCCGACCTTTGGCTGGCTTAACTGGGAGGGCTTTGGCTCAAACGATGAGATTGAACTGGTTGGAGTATGCACGGATATATGCGTGGTCTCCAATGCGTTGATCCTGAAAGCCAAGTATCCGGAGGCGATAATTTCAGTGGATGCAAGCTGCTGTGCCGGAGTTACACCAGAAAAGCATAATGCCGCACTCGAAACAATGAAGAGCTGCCAGATTGATGTGTATGGACAGGAAGAGTAAAAAGGAGTATATGGAAAATTTTTAGTGGTTCTTTGCCAGAAAATATTCTATAATAATCTTGTATACGCAGTTTTCTCCCCGCCGAAAGGCAAAAAAATTATGTGTATGCAATCAACTTATAAGGCTCTTTCTCAGTTATATTAAAGGGAAAGAGCCTTTAGTATATCGTGGAGAGATAATATAATAAATGGGCTATCGACTATAAGAATTGATAATGTAAAATGTAGGTTTTGCGCTGGTCATATCGGGTAAAGTATTGTATAATAATTAACAAGCACACAATTCTGACATCATATCTTCCTTCACAGGAGGAGCTTTTTTAGGTTAAAAATTATAGAAGCAGTGCTGAGAAAGCGTTTTTGCAATGATATTCCTATCTTTTTTCAAATATATCGTCATAGATTTGAATGATGTTCCGCTCAATATTAACGCCATGCAAAAAGCTGAAAGGAATATGGTGGGATTGGATTGTTTGCATGAATTTGTAATAATTGCTGTGGCCAAGTGTATCCGTAAAGAGGATAACCCGTTCTGCCTTTAAAATGGACATATTATCCACGGTGCTTGATACGGATGCGCTGACAAATTTCCAGTTTGGGAATTCCTGTCGAAGCTTTTTAACCCAGTTCTCGTTGCCGCCAACAATCGTGATCCGTTTCATTGCAATTGCTTTTTTCATTTCTGAAATCGGAATATTTACAGTAGGAGGAGTGTCCTCGGTGCTGTTGTAAACAAATTCCCGCAGAGCCGTGAGCTCCTGTTTCATTGCATCATATTCTTTAAGCCTTTTTTCTAATTCTTCCCGTGAATGTTTTTCTTCCTTATATTGTTCCTGAAAATGTGAACCTATGGAAAGTGCATCACGTAAACGTATCTTTAATTCAGATAGCTCGGCTTCTGATTTGAAAGAAGATTCCATAGGTGCTGGTGTTTGCTGCTGCCGGGATGTCTTTTCTGTTTTATTTGATGAATTAGTATCCAATGATTTCTTTTTCATAGACTGCAGAACTTTTAAATTCTTCTCTTTCGGAATAGTCTGGAAAAGATATTCTTGTGTTTGGGCATGGATGAATCCTAATGTTACCCCCAGATATCTTGCCAGATCACAGATCATCATGTAAGCTTGCAGCTGCTCGGAATCATAGTTTGTCAATTTAATTGTTTTTGTAATCAGGGCCATGTTATAGGCATTAAAAGCTCCGTCACCGCATAGGCCTAAAGTTTTTGGAGAAAGGCCGCTCATTTTGATTATTTCCCGTGCAAGTTTTAAACTGTTGGAGAGTTCATTCCTTTCCTGTTTATCCGTCAGCATTTTAAGCACGGAACCATAGTGCTTTACTGTGTTGGTGATATCTTCTGGATCAATACTGATATGGGTAGTATCCGCAGTATCCTCCAGATATTGTTCCATTTCGTTGTTAAGGTCTGAATAGAAGATGTCACAATCTGAGCTGCAGGAAATATGAAAGAATGGAGCCATGGTCAGTATTCGTGCTAATTTTTCAGTATCCAGGGGCATATCCTCATAGGAAGAGTATTCCAAGGTGCATAAATCCGCTAAATTACGGCTTGTAAGCTTTGGATATCGTTTAAACTGAGAATATTCCTTTTTATGATAAATTTTGTACATACTCTTCAGCAGCTCTGCACAATAGGAATCTCCACTCTGGGCACCGCATAAGATTGATGCAAGGACCCTTTGCTGGTGATTGTCGATGATACTGGAGCAGTTAAGTAAATTAACCAGAGGAATGGCATCTCGGCCGAACTGGGGGAGTTTGGCGCGGCTATGAAAGATGAAATCGGTTTCTATTTCAGGAAAATCTTTTTCCAGTTCCTCAGTCAAGAAGGATGTCAGAAAGAGAACCTCTGCGCCGGTTTTATCAATAGCCTGAGGCTCATTTGCGTTACTGTCTGAAACATTAGCTAAAAAGTCTATAAAATTATCTAATTCTTCCGGCAGTATATCTTCGGCGGAACAACTTAGTATGATTTCTTTTAATAATTCTGCCGTTTCTGAAGCGATTTTCCCCATAATCTATCCTCCGTGCATGTCTGTAGGATAATCATATCATATCATATTTGCTTCGTGAAACAACATACAATTCCCAAATATCTGATATAGCAGTAATCTTTATTTGTTATTGAATGCCAGATTATACCTATTTTTCGTGTATATGATATACTTGTGGTATAATCGCGAGTTTTGCTCGCAGGTCTGGCAATAGGCGGCGGAGCGAATGAAGTACAAAATTCCACCGCATCTGCGGTTCTGTAGGCCCTCCCCGGAACTTCGGACCCTTTCGTGCTATTCCCTTAAATTGCAATTTTATATTTCCTTCCCCAGGAACATTGTAAAGTTTCCCGTCGCCAGCAGTTCTTCTTCCTCTCCGGTGATATCCACCCGGCATACGGCGGTGTGCCTTCCTTTATGAACAATGTTGGACTCCACATAGATCGTCCCGCTGTTTACGCCGCGCACAAAGTTAATTCCGGCGCATTGGGTGACGTTGGTGACTTCGCAGGCGTAGGTGGACATGCCGGCGGCAATGTCGCAGAGAGAGAAGAGGAAGCCGCCGTGGGCATTGCCGTACAGATTCAGACATGCTTCCGTCAGTTCTATGGAAAGCCGGACATGCCCCGGCTCCACTTCTAATATATTCAGGTTTTCCTGCCCTCCGATGGGCTGGATATGCCGTCTGATCCCTTCCATGATTTCCGGTCTTGTAATCATAAGAAACCTCCATTTGTCAAAAATATACAACTTCACACGCTAGACTATAACACCCTCAAAATCCATTTACAAGTCAAAAATCGATTGATAGTTTTTTCCGATTAATTCGATACGTTCGCACGGATACAGCCGATTGGATATTTACGGACAGGCACGTTATAATAACATCATCAAGATTGTTAAAGAAATAGCAACAAAATAAAAAATGAACAATCAAATGATCGACTCAAATAAGGAGGATATCACATGAGCAAGTTAACAAAGGAAGAGTTCCAGGCTTACTTAAAACAGATCCGCGAGCTGGCAGAAGGTCCGTTGGAAGAGATCCAGAAAGAAGTCGAGGTAACCAACAAATTCCCGCAGGAGTTCTACGATCTGGCGATCGAGAACAATTTATACCGTTGTTCCTTACCGGAAGAGTACGGCGGATGGGGCTTAAACGAGCTTGAAATTTTACAGGTACAGGAAGAGTTCTCCAGAGGACCGGGCGGAATGAGAATGCATCTTCACTATGCAATGGATTTAAACTGGAGAATCCTGGATGACTATGGCAGCCCGGAGCTGAAAGCAGAGTACATGTCCAAGTTCCAGAACAAGGAAGTATTCACCTGCTTCGCGCTGACTGAGGCAACCGGCGGCACCGGCGCTGACTTACATACCATGGCAGTGAAAGATGGCGACAGCTATGTATTAAACGGCGAGAAGACCTTGATCTCCCACACCGACTGCTGCGAGTTCGCATACGTTATCGCAGTAACCAATCCGGATTCTGATAAAGATGACAGACTTTCCGCATTCTTCGTACCGATGGATGCACCGGGATTCGAAGTGATCAACATGCCGCATATGATGGGCTGCCGCGGTGCAGGCCATGGCGATCTGAAATTCACCAACTGCCGCATCGACAAGAAATATCTGTTAGGCCGTGAGGGACAGGGACTTGAGATTGCAATGCACTCCTTATCCGTATCTCGTGCCCACATCGCAGCCAGCAACCTGGGTATGGCACAGAGAATGTTAGAACTGTCCCTGGCATACGCACATGACCGTGTAACCTTTGGCAAACCGATCGGAACCCGTCAGGCTATCCGTGTAAAGATCGCAGATATGTCCATGATGGTACACGCACTGCGCTGCATGGTTTACGATTTCGCAAAGGCTTATATGGAGAACCCGACCGGTGAGTACATTGAGGAGAAGGCTGCTATGTGTAAGCTCTTCAGTATTGATACCACCAGAAAAGTCAGCGATGAGATGCTTGAGATCTTCGGCGGCGTAGGCTACTTCGAGGACTGCAAGTACGGCCCGGTTGAGAGACTGTACCGCGACTGCCGCGCCATGTGGCTGGAAGAGGGCGCTCCGACCGTTCAGAGAATTACCATTTCCAGAAATACCATCAAACACGGTGCTCATATGGAGTACGTGCTGTAAATATTTTTTCCTAAACAGGGTCGTCAGGTTCCTACTTGGGCCTGGGGACCCTGTTCCCCCTAAATGACAGGCGCTGCTGTCTGCGCAGCGCGTAAACAGCAATGCAATGATCGGACTGCAGGACGGGTACCCCGGAATGCAGAGAGATGGAGGAATACTTTATGAGACCTTTGGAAGGAATCAAGGTCGTTGATTTAACGACTTATCTGGCCGCGCCGACTACGGTGCGTGTACTGGGAGAGTGGGGCGCTGACTGCGTGAAGATCGAATCCGCAAAAGGCGATCCGGCTAGAACCCAGGGGGCAGTGTTCAATATGCCTTATAACGATGATGAAAACCTGGCCTTCGATGTAGCCAATTTAAATAAGAAATTTATCACATTGAACTTAAAAGATCCGAAGGGTCTTGAAATTGCCTACCGCCTGTTAGCGGGGGCCGATGTGTTTGTAACGAATACAAGAACAAAGTCCTTAAAGAAACTGGGACTGGATTATGATACCTTAAATGAAAAATTCCCGAAACTGATCTTCGCACAGGTGCTGGGCTATGGCGAGTACGGACCGGAGAAGGATACCGCCGGATTTGACGTAACCTGCTACATGGCAAGGGGCGGCGTATTCGGAACCACCGTAAACCGCGGCGACGCGCCGATGATCCCGACCAACGGATTTGGTGATTTCCAGGTTTCCCTGGCTCTGGCTTCCGGTATCTGCGCTGCTTTATATGGAAGAGAAAAATCCGGCAAGGGCGATAAAGTAACCGTCAGCCTGCATCACGCAGCTGTCTATGCCCTCAGCACCGGCCTGATTTCCGCACAGTACGGCAACCAGTATCCGAAGAACCGTACGGAGGTCGTAAACCCGTTCAATGATGTATTCCGTACCAGCGATGGCAAATGGGTATGCATCTGCTGTCCGGAATATGACCGTGATTACGAGAAGATGTTCACCGTGCTGGACGCTCCGGAGATGTTAACGGAGGAAGCGAAAGAGAAGTACCGCCGCTGCGAGAGCATCAACGCAAACGGACTGAACCAGGAAGTAGTCGCAGCGTTAGACCGCGCGATCGCAAAGTTCACCAGAGAGGAACTGATGGAGCGCCTGAAAGCGAACGACATGCCGTGTGAGGCCTGCATGGAGCCGGAGGATATTTACAAGGACGAGCAGGCAGCAGCCAACCACATTCTTGCAAAGATCCCGTACCCGTCTGGCGAGCGCTTTATGCCGACCAACCCGATCCGCTTCGGCAGCATGGGCGAGCCGGAATATGTGATCGGCGGATCACAGGGCGCGCACACCGTAGAGCTGATGAAGCATGTGGGCTACAGCGACAAGGAAATCGAGGAAGCCATTGCTTCCGGAGCCGCAACCGGTGAGACAAAACTGAAAAAATTATAGGTTTAAAAATAAGAAAGGGGAAGGTGACACAGATATGAGCTTAATGTACACCGAGGAACAGAAAGCGCTGATTGCTCTTGTAAAAGAGATGGCAGAGAACGAGATCAAGCCTTATGTGAAAGATGCGGATGAAAAAGGCGAGTGTCCGAAAGAACTTTATAAATGGGGATTTGACATGGGACTTCATATGCTGGAGGTTCCGGCCGAGTACGGCGGAGCTGGTTTAAGCTATGAGACCACCGCAATGATCTTCGAGGAACTGGCCAAGGTGGATGCCGGTTATGCCATCACCTTTGTCACTTCTTTCGTAGCATTAAGAAACGTCATCCTGGCAGGCACCAAGGAGCAGGGCCAGTATTTCGCAGATAAAGTGGCTCCGGGCGCATTCGCAGGTTTCGCCCTGACCGAGCCGAACGCCGGTTCCGATCCGGCAGCGATGCGCGCGACCGCAGTAAAAGATGGCGATGAGTACATCTTAAACGGAACCAAGACCTTTATTACCAACGGCGCGGTAGCAAGCGTTTTCGTAGGTTTCTTCAAGACCAACCCGGCAGCAGGACACAAGGGAATTTCCGCTTTCATCATCGATGCGGACGCTCCTGGCGTAACCGTTGGCGCTCACGAGAACAAGATGGGCCTGCGCCTCTCCAACACCACCGACCTGATCTTTGAGAATGTCCGCGTAAAGGCATCCGCCATGGTAGGACCGGAAGGCAGCGGATTTAAGCTGGCTATGAACGCCCTGAACTTATCCCGCGCGTTCGTGGCAACCCTGGCAGTCGGCATCATGCAGCGCGCACTCGATGAGTCCGTGAAGTACGCAAAAGAGAGAAAACAGTTCAATACCCCGATCATCAAATTCCAGATGGTACAGCAGATGTTAGCCGATATGGCTATCAAGATCGAGGCATCCAGATGCCTGGTCAACAACACCATGAAGATGATGGATGCAGGTATCATGGTTCAGAAAGAGGGCTCCATCTGCAAGACCTTCGTTTCCGACTGCGCCCAGGAGGTTACCTCCAATGCAGTTCAGATCTTCGGCGGATATGGCTACAGCAAAGAGTACCCGGTTGAGAAGCTGATGCGCGATGTCAAAGTATTCCAGATCTTTGAGGGCGCAAACCAGGTACAGAGACTGACCATCGCCAACGTATTAAATAAAGAATACAAATAGGAAAAACTGACAGGAGGATTGAAGATGAATATCGTTGTTTGTATCAAACAGGTTCCGGATACCACAGAGATCAAGATCGATCCGGTTAAAAATACACTGATCCGTACCGGCGTGCCGAGCATCATGAATCCGTTCGACAAGAACGCTCTGGAGACCGGACTTTCCTTAAAAGACCGGTATGGCGGCAAAGTAACGGTTATTTCCATGGGACCGCCGCAGGCAAAAGCTGTTTTGAGAGAGGCACTGGCTATGGGTGCTGATGAGGCTTATCTGGTAACGGACCGCGCATTCGGCGGATCCGATACCTACGCTACCAGCTACATCTTATCCCAGGCAATCAAGAAACTGGGCGCTTACGATGTCATCCTGGGCGGCAAGCAGGCAATCGACGGAGATACCGGCCAGACCGCACCGAGTATCGCAGAGCATCTGGGCGCAACTCGTCTGACTTACGTTCTGAGCTTAAAGGTTGAGGGCGACAAAGTCATTGCAGAGCGCCAGGTAGAAGAGGGCGTGGAAGTCATCGAGACGAAGTTCCCGGTACTTTGCACCGCAACCAAAGAAAGCAACAAACCGCGTTACGCAACCGTAAAGGGCGTTATGAGATCCTTCAACACCGAGATCGGTCAGATCACCCTGGCAGACCTGCCGGACGCAGACACCACCAAGATGGGACTGAAGGGATCCCCGACCAAAGTAAAAGCAACATTCACTCCGAAGAGAACCGCAAACTGTGTGAACATCGAAGGCGTAAGCCCGGTGGAGATTGCGGACAACCTGATCGGAAAGCTGGTTGAGGCAAAAGTACTTTAATAAACAGAGGAGGTCGTCAAGATGAGTTTTGATACATGCAAGGACGTATGGGTATTTATCGAGAGCTTCCAGGGTCAGCCGAAGAGTGTCGGCCTGGAGCTGTTAGGACAGGGAAGAAAGCTGGCGGACGGACTGAAACAGAAGCTCTGCGCCATTGTTATCGGCAAGGATGTAGACGCAGCTGTAAAAGAATCCGCAGCGTACGGCGCCGACAAGATCTATGTGATCCAGGGCGACGAGTATGAGAACTATTCAGCTGACGCTTACGGAAACGTATTCTTAAAGCTCTGTGAGAAATATGATCCAAACACCATTTTAGTAGGCGCAACCGTAAACGGAAGAGACTTGGGATCCAAGATCGCAGTCAGCCTCCGCACCGGCCTGACTGCCGACTGTACCGCGCTGAGTGTCGATGAGGACACCGGAAATGTAGTATGGGAGCGTCCGGCATTCGGCGGAAACTTATACGCGCAGATTCTCTGCAGCGAGACCAGACCGCAGATGGGTACCTGCCGTCCGGGCGCGTTCAAGAAGCCGGAGCGCAACGAGAACAATCAGCCGGAGATCATCAAAGAGGATATTCATACCCCGGAGAGCGAGATCCGCACCAAAGTGCTTGATTTCATCAAGGCATGTGAGGACAACGATATGCGTCTCGATGAGGCAGATGTCATTGTATCCGGCGGCCGCGGCATGAAGAGTGCTGAGAACTTCGGTATCTTAAAAGAGTTGGCAGATGTGCTTGGAGGAACCGTAGGATGCTCCAGAGCAGCCGTTGACGCAGGCTGGATGCCGCAGACCAAGCAGGTTGGACAGACCGGCTCCACCGTAACCCCGAAAATCTACTTTGCATGCGCCATTTCCGGTGCAGTGCAGCACGTAGCGGGCATGAGCGGATCTGGTACGATTGTAGCTATCAATAAGGATGAGACCGCACCGATCTTTGAGGTTGCGGATTACGGAATCGTTGGCGATGTTTTTGAGATCGTTCCGGCTCTGGTAAAAGAACTGAAAGCAAAGCAGCAGGCGTAATACCAAAGAAACAGGAAGAAAAGGCTGCCGACAAAAGGATGGAATGGTCTCACTTTTTGCAGCAGCCTTCCGCGTGTAGAAGCGGGAGTCTGGCGGGACAACGGCATGCTGGCGGATGTAAGGAGGCACGTTATGTTTGAGGAAAGGAAGATCAACCCGAATCTGCAGAAACAGTACCGGGAGCAGGGGTACTGGAAAGATGAAACGCTGCTGGACTGCTGGGACCGGACGGTAGAAACGTATCCGGAACGGGAATATGTGGTCGACGACCGTGGTAACCGTTATACCTACCGGGAACTGGATGAGGCAGCAGGCCGGGTGGCATCGTATCTGATAGGACTGGGAATCCAGCCAGGCGAGGTGGTCTCTTTTCAGCTTCCAATCTGGAGTGAGTTTGCCATGCTGACCATTGCCTGCTATAAGGTGGGAGCGGTGGCCCATCCCATTGCCATGTCCTATGAGGAGAAGGAACTGGCAAGAAGCTTAAACATAACAGAATCCCGGTGTTATTTTGGACCGACATTCTTCTACAAGACTGATTATGAAGATCGGATCCTTGCAGTGCGGGATCAGGTGCCGCTGTTAAAGGATATCGTGCTGATCGACAGTGTGAAAGAGCGAAAGAGCGATGTAGCTTTGCTTCGGGAAATTCTTACTTCTTATGGGCCACTTCCGAAAGAGCGGTGTGTACATACTAAAAACGGACAGGATATCGCGGTTATTCTTTGCACCTCCGGCACAACTGGAGGTACGAAGGGAGTTCTGCTGACTCATGATAATGTGCGTTATGCGGAAGAAACATTCAACCGGGAGCTTGGTCTTACCGAGGAAGATATCATGTTCATGCCGGCACCGCTTCATCACGCGACTGGATTTCATCACGCGATCATTGCGCCGATGCTTCATGGTGCGAAAGTGGTACTGCAACAGAAATATCAATGTAGATTGGCCATTGAATTTATGAACCAGGAAAATGTTACTTATTCTATGGGAGCAACCCCTTTCATCTACGATATTTTAAGGGAGCTGGAGACAAATGGCGGTGAAATTCCGTCTCTGAAGTTTTATCTTTGTGGCGGTGCGCCGGTTCCTGGGTATCTGGTACAGAGAGCAAAACAGTACGGAATACTTCTCTGCGAAGTCTATGGATCCACGGAAAGTGTGCCACACGCATTTGTTCGTCCGGATGAGGCGCTTGCGCTGAATGGAACGACATCCGGAAGGGCAATGGAAGGTGTGGAGATCCGGGTGGTAGACGAAGATGGGAACGACGTAGGTGTGGGGATCCCGGGAGAAGAGTTGTCAAGAGGACCCAGTGTGTTTGTCGGGTATTTAAAAGCACGGGAGATCACGGATGAAGCTTTGGATGACGATGGCTGGTTCCACAGTGGTGACCTTTGTATCATGGATGAGCATGGAAATATTCACATTATTGGACGAAAAAAAGACATGATTGTCCGGGGCGGTGAGAATTTAAATACCAATGAGATCAATGATACTTTAGAGGGATGCCCTGGAATGGGTGATCATACCATTATCGGAATGCCGGATGATCGTCTCGGAGAACGGATCTGCGCATTTGCGGTCCCGCTTCGGGGATATGAAAATCTGAAGTTGGAGGATGTACTGGACTATTTGCATTCGAAGAAAATTCCAAGGCGTTTTTGGCCAGAGCGGCTAGAACTAATTGACCGCATTCCACATACGGGAAGCGGAAAGGTGAAAAAATATCTTCTGAAGCAGGAACTGGAAAAGCGTTTGAAGGGATGATTCACTATGATTGAACAGAAATTTGGACCGCGCAGATGCAAGGATACCAGAAAGCCACTGGAAAAACAGTGCCCAGATGTTATATTTTACCGCTGCCCGGAATGCGGAGCTCTTTATCCGGTGACAGGAGGAACGAACCTGGAGGAAAAAGAAATTCTGTGCTGTGGAAAAAAGGCGGAAAGGCTGATTCCTGAAGAAGCCGACTCCACGCGGGATGTGATGGATATTACCTATCAGATCACAGGCGGCTATAATGATAATGCTGTCCGCGTATCGTGGAAGATGAAGCCGTATGGACGTCATCCAGAGTGGATTTATCTGAAAACATTTACGGGGGGATATTTAAAATACGTAATGGAAGGAAAACATTCGCCAATGGTATTTGCCCTGGCGGATACCGATGCCTTTTGTTACTGTGATGAAGATCCATGCCTGGAATGTGTATTTCGGTGTAAGAGAGGATTTATCATTTATGTTTATGATAGACAGACCGGACTCGTTGCGGTACCCCTGGATAAGATGAATGCCCAGTGGCAGAGTGGAGCAAATAAGATGTGAGATACTGTAATTTTTGACAATAATATGTTAAATTAGTAACGAAATCTGTATATGGGGATGTACAGATAATGGGGGATATTCTATGGGAAAAACAACAAATGTGGAATGCAAAGTAGACTGGAAAACCGTTCTTGTTTTTGTGTCGATAGCATTTAGTTCGCAGTGTGGCGGCGGATTCGCGTCTGGATCTACGCCATGGACTTATTTTTTTAGAAATACGGGGTTTTATGGGATGCTGCCGGTTGTTGCGCAGCCGTATTTTTGTCTGTTTATGCCGTTTATTGTAGCGGCAATCAACTGTTTTATTATCTATTTCTTTATGAAATTCGCTATGGATTTCCGTACATTTGATTACAGCAGTTTTTTGAGGCGGTATGGTTCGCGTTTTTGCAATGGGATTTTTGCCAGACCGATGCAGTACATTTATGAATTTAATTTCAACTGGCTTCTGATCGTATGTATGGCGCTTGCCTATTCCACCTCTGGTTCAGCATTAAAAGAACTGACGGGAATTCCATATCTGTATTCTACACTTATTATCGGTGTTCTTATGTTTGTTCTGTGTATGAAAGGCACAGATCTGGTCCGGAAGAATGCAGTGTTCATGAGTGCTGTTATTTTCATTGCGCTGATGTCAGTTCATGTGCCTAATATTCTATATAATGTCACATCCGGCAGGTTGTCTTCGGAACTTGGCATCATGTCCCAACAGCTTCACAACGATATTGCCGCAGGTGCAGGAAGCTTTTTAAAGTATCTTCTGGTCGCTTTTTGCTGGGCGTATATTTTTTCAGGACAGAATCTGGCAGGTTTTGGAGCCTATGTTAATCATGCGCAGCTTTTTACCAATAAAAAAACACTCAGATGGGCTGTTGTGCTGTCTGTGATTGCAAACTGGGCATTTCTGGAAATGAATGTGATCAATCTGGCTGCAAATTATTCGGCTGTTTATGAAGGATGGTCGAATGGACGTGCGGTATATACCATTCTTGTTGTACAAAATGGCGTTGGAAGTGGAGCGATAAAGACCATCCTTCTTACGCTGATCACTGTGGCCATATTCTTTGCAACCATTTCAACGGCAATCAATTACGCGCAAGGCTTCAATGACCGTATTTTAAACTGGTATCAGAAAAGAAAACAGGAAGCCCCGGAAGTTTCCGCGGCAAAGAGAAACAAGCGGGGAGCAGTATTAACGCTGGTTTATATTGTGTTTACATGGGCAGTGTCCCAGATGGGACTGACTGCGCTGGTATCGAAGGGACTTACATTTGCATCGATCATCACGTTGTTTACTCTGATCATACCGACCATTATCAATGTCATCCGAAAGTGGCCGGATGCAGATTATGCACACATGACAAAAGAAAAATAGTAATGGTTCAGCCGGTCTGCGTATTCACTGTGCTGACCGCATGCAAACATGGATTACAGGAAAAAATTCCATTGTCGAAGGGTGCTGTGTGCCAGCGGCACACAGCTCCGGTCGAAGCGGAACGGAGACATTTTCAATGTTTTTTTACTGTGTCTGTGAAGGTACAGAAACGTTACGAAAGATGATGAAATACGAGGGGGAATCGATATGTTATCTGCTATTGGATTAATCATAGCGATCGCGCTGCTGATTGTTATGATCGTCAAAGGTGTTGATATGATTACGGCATCGGTAGTAACAGCTGCAATTATTCTTGTAACAAGCGGACTTGATTTTTGGGAAGGTTTACTGAAAACGTTTTCAGAAGGAGCTGGCTCGTTCTGCAGCTCCTGGTTTTTAATCCTTGCTCTGGGTGGCATTTTTGGTGAACTGGTCAATCAGACAGGGCTGGCTACCAAGGTCGCAAAATCTTTATCTGCTGCACTTGGAGCCAAAAGAGTGGGGCTGATCATTATGATCTGCACATTCTTTATCACACTGCTGGGTATTAACGGCTATATTATGGTATTTGTTCTTTATCCGATCGCAGACAGCCTGCTTCGTGAAAATAAGATGGATCGCCGGCTGCTTCCGTTTTTGATGATCGCGGGAGGTGCGAATGCGAATGGATTTGCGTTTTCCATGGATATCTGTAATGTAATCCCGAGTAATTTCCTTGGCACTTCACTTGGTGTAGCTCCGGTCCTGGCGGTGATTTTCTCAGTAATCACCTGCACCTGGTATGTAATATATTTCAACTATGCGCAAATGAAGAGCATGGAAAAAATGTCGGAAGCAGAACTGATGGCACTGTACAAAACAGAAAAGAGCGTCATGGGGGATAACGAGCTTCCTGGTCTCTTTATGTCTCTTTTGCCGTTTATCCTGGTACTGGCAGTGGTAGTGGTAACTTCCGGTATGGGAACGTCAACCAGCTTGAGCTGCGCGCTTTTGACCGGCGTTCTTGTGATTATTGTGACACAGTTTAAAAAAATCAAAAACCTGAAGGGATCTCTGAAAGGTGGGGCAATGTCAGGATTAAGCACAATGCTG
Organism: Enterocloster sp.; assembly: GCF_057861365.1. Taxonomy (NCBI): domain Bacteria; kingdom Bacillati; phylum Bacillota; class Clostridia; order Lachnospirales; family Lachnospiraceae; genus Enterocloster; species Enterocloster sp. Next base: position 4,559 of record NZ_DBMACH010000007.1, on the reverse strand, counting down.
ACGGTAGCCGCAGTCATTGGTCTTTCCAAGGTCCTGACCCAGGCACCGGCTTTCCATGCTGTACAGGAGTTTGTATTAAATATTACACTTCCGATTTACTTAAAGACCTGGCTTGGAACCATGATCTGTGGAGCTATGACTGGTTCTGCGATTACAGCGGAAACCCTGTTTTTGGAGAGCTTCGGAAAACAGTTCCTTGCAGCTGGCGCGAATATCAATGCCCTCCACAGAATTGTGGTAGAGGCTGGTATTACTCTGAACAAACTTCCGAATGCTTCACCGGTAGTTATGGAAACTTCTGTCTGTGAATGTACGCTGGCGGAAAGCTATAAGCATATTGTGCTGGGGTCTACGATTCCATGTGTGATTGCAGGCTTCATTATTACAATGATGGCGACCGTTGGAATTATTTTTTAAAAGTTAAAGGTTCTGCGATACGGTTTCCAATACAAAATCATGGAAATTCCGGACAACCGGCGGCATATAAAACTGATTGCTGCTTATCATATAAATGTTGCGCTTTACGATTGGATGAAGGATTTCGATCACTTTAACATTCAGGCTGGAGAGCAGTTCCATTTCCGGGACAATGGCAATGCCGAAGCCGTGGGCTACAAGACCGGCCGTGACCTGGTCCTCTACAATCTCATAAGCGATATGAGGGCGTTTTCCCAATGCCTGGAACATTTTATCAACTTCATAGCGAATGCCGGATGCTTCGGAGAAATAAACATACGGATATGGCAGGGTTTGCTCCAGGTTTACGGAGTCAAATCTTGCCAATTCGTGATTTTGGGGTACGATCAGCACCAGCTTTTCCCGATGTACGGTTTGGGATGTCAATCCGTTCTCTTTTTGTGGGTGTGAACAGAAGATCAGGTCATAATGATGGGCATTTAAGTCATTTACCAGATTCTGGGTCACGTCAGTCTGAAAGGAAAAATGAATATCGCGGTCAGGATGTAGCCTGAGAAAATGGCGCGCCAGAGAAGGAATCAAATCCACACCCAGAGGACGCACAAGACCGAGACGGATCACCCCTTCGCCGCGGGCAGTGCGCTGAAGAAAATCAATGCCATCATCCAGTGTTTTTAAGGAATTTTCAACACTGCGCAGAAATTGTTCTCCGAACACAGTCAGCACGGTATTTTTTCCGTTTTTCTCAAATAATGGAACACCGAGTTCTTCTTCCATTTTAAAGATAGCATGACTGAGGCTGGGCTGGGTAATACACAGATTCTGTGCGGCGCGTGTATAGTGGTGCGTGTGTGCCAGTTCTGCAAAATAACGCAGATGAGTCAGGTTCATGGGTGGACTGCCTTTCTTAAACTATGTGATGATGTATGATAGACAAAATCTATTATAACATAAAAATAATTGATTTGAATATAGGATAAAACTGTTTTATACTAAAATCGGAAGGTGTCATAAGACATTTTTCAGGTTTTTTCTTATAGAAGATACGGCTTCTTTTATGTCGTTCCCATAAAAAGAAGCCGTAAATCCCCTTGTGAATATTCCATACAATTCTGTATAAAAATCCCGATATTTTAAGATTCCGGAGGCAAGTCAAGGCAGTGCGCTACGATAAAGTTTGCGAACGATTCCACGGTTGCCGTAATAAAATTTTTTTTGCTGTAGACCATATAGATCATGCGGGTGCCCAGAGGAACGTCCGTCAAATGGATTTTTTTTAGATTGTCAAACTGTTTCAAAAACGGAGTGTTCGCAACAATGGCCACCTTGGAGGAACGGTTGATGCGCCCGGCAATAGAGATTTCATCGTCATAGGAATAAGCGGCTTCCAGACCTTTGTCTTTCAAAATTTTCCGGATGGTTTTGCCAATGGGAATCGTGTCCCGGTAGGTGGACAGGGTATAGTCTTGCAGATCGGAGAGCTGGATGGAATCGTGCGATGCCAGCGGATGGTTATTTCGCACAATAACGATCAGTTCCTGGAAGGTGATAGGAACAAAGACAAGATCCGACTTGTTTTCTACCATGGAACAGAAGCCGATATCATAGTTACCGGTGGAGACTCCCTCTGCCACCGGAATGGACTTTTCATGAAAAATATTAAAGCTGACCTGCGGATGCTTTTCGTGGTACAGATCCAGCGCATTCGGAAGAAAATCCCCCAGTAGGGTGGGAATACAGCCTACATCAATGGTTCCGGTCACCAAATCGGATTTTTCTTTCATAATGGCAATGCCGTGTTCCAGGATCCCCAGTGCCTGGTTCACGTACTCATAGAATTCCTGACCGTATTTGGTAAGCTGGACTCTGCGGCCCTTTTTCTGGAATAAGGAAACGGAAAGTTCATGCTCCAGGGAAGCAATGGAATCGCTCAGGCTCGGCTGCGTGATATAAAGTGCTTTGGCTGCTTTGGTATAATGCTGAACTTCAGCCAGTTTTCGAAAGTAATAAAGCTGTTGTAAATTCATAACCTTTCTCCTTTGCCATCATACATTCCATTATACAGGATGAACAGGAAAAATTCCAGAAGAACGCATAAAAAGTGTTAATAAAATATCAGAAACAGGGCGAAACGGGGTTTGACAATTTCAGAAAAACTGCCTAGAATAAAGGTGAGTGTCAGCACATAGGAGACTGAAGCATGAGGGAAATCAAGAAGCATATATTTCTGGAGACAATTTCATATGAGAACCGCCATATGAGCCCCCGCAATCTTTATATCATTCGGGGAGAAGAGCGGAGTCTGATGGTCGATACATCGAACAATACTGAACGGGACTGGACCATCTTAAAGGGCATGATCGATGCGCTGGGGATTGATTGCAGAAAGCTGGATATTTTTATTACCCATGAGCATCCGGATCATACAGGCCTGGTACCGAAGCTGCAGGAGCTTGGAGCCAGGGCATTTATGAATCCGGATGAGACAAGAAAGCGGGTGGATCTGCTGCACAGCTATCTGGCAGATGAGCGTGCCCGGATTGAAAATCTGCGGATCGTCGGGGTAACCAAAGAGGAAACACCGGAGGTATATGATACCTTCATGGAATATACGACAAAAGCTTACGCATCCGAGAAGAGTCCGCTGGAGCTTTCCTTTATTCCGATCCACCCGGGAGATATCCTTTCGTATGGCGGATACCATTTTGAGGTGAAGCTGTTAAAGGGACATACCTTCGGACAGTGTGGTCTGTACGAGCCGGAGAAGAAGCTTATGTTTGTGGGAGATCAGCTCATGACCACAATTGTCCCGATTGTAGGAACACAGGAGACAGATCTCGGTATGCTGAAATGCTATCTGGATTCCCTTGGAGATCTGAAGCATAATTACAAAGACTGTTATTTTCTGCCCTGTCATTATGGGGAGATTAGGAATGTTGAAAAAGAAGTAAACCGCATTATTCTGGGGTATCTGGAAAAATGCGAGATCATGAAGCATGTTCTGGAGGAAGCGGGAACGGCGCTGACCACGCGGGATATTGGTGTACGGACTTATGGACGGAGCCAGGGACCGCCGGATTACGCGCATTTTGCCTCCTGTACCTATATCTGGGCCAAGACCTTTTCCTGTATGGAATATATGATGGGGGAGGGCTTTGTCGAGAGATCTGAGCGGGACGGCATTATCTACTGGAAAGCGCCCTCCATACATTTTGAAAATAACCGGTAAATTCCGGCGCATTTCTGCGCTTTAAGGGACTGTCATACTGAGGAGCAAAGGTGAGGGAAATCTCTGCCTTTACCTGTCCGGGTCTTGCAGAAAGAATCAGCACACGGTCAGCGGTGCTGATGGCTTCTGCAAGGTCATGGGTGATCAGGATGGCGGTCTTTTTTGTTTCCCTGATGATCGTGGCAATGTCATCGCACACGGTGAGCCTGGTCTGGTAATCCAGAGCAGAGAAGGGCTCATCCAAAAGCAGCAGGTCCGGTTTTAAGATGAGTGTGCGGATCAGGGCAGCACGCTGTCGCATACCGCCGGAAAGTTCGGAGGGATGAGCGTCCGCGAATTCAGCCAGTCCGTAATTTTCCAGCATTTCATCAAGTGTTTTCATGGCGGCCTTTGTTTTCCGGTGCCGGATCTCCAGACCAAGGGCAGCATTTTCACGGATCGTACGCCATTCAAACAGATGATCCCGCTGGAGCATGTAACCGATCCCTGCCTGAGCTTCCTTGAGCGGAGCGTCACCTATATAGACAGAACCTTCTTCCGGAGTCAAAAGGCCGGCGAGAAGGGAAAGCAGGGTTGACTTGCCGCAGCCGGACGGGCCGACAATGGCAAGAAATTCGCCCTTGTTTACGGTAAAAGAGATGCCGGAAAGCGCAGGGGTCGCACCCAGCGGAGAGTGATAAGCATAGCTGATGTCACAGACGCGTAAGAAAGGTTCCATGGCCGGTCCTCCCTGTTTTTATACCATATTTTATGAAGAAAAGAACGAAGAGTTCCGGAAAACCCTTGCATTTACGAAAAACAGGTGCTATAATCACGGATACAGCCGATTGGATATTTACGGACAGGCACGTTATAATAACATCATCAAGATTGTTAAAGAAATAGCAACAAAATAAAAAATGAACAATCAAAT